>JAOAAU010000081.1 GCA_026418695.1 Clostridia bacterium | reverse complement strand
CCACCCACAACTAAAGATATCTCTGCTGGGTATGAACATTTTGTCCAAGGACTGCTTTGTGAGAAACTTGCCGGAATGCAATGCACGATCCCACCGGTATAAGTCTTCCGCAGTTGAACAAATTCCCCCGTCACCAAAATGAAAGCTGCTGTCGCTAAAATCACAGTTTTGTATCTCTCCGTTGATGACGGAATAGCCTGAGGCTCTGTTATTTATAATCCTTCGGTTGTCTCCCATCTCCGTGTTTTTCATATTCAAAGGCTTAAAAATATGTTCCATGAGATACTGGTCCAGGGTATCATCGGCAACCTTTTCAATGATTGCTCCAAGAAGCACGTATCCTGAATTACTGTATTTGAACTTGCTGCCAGGCTCAAATTCCAATGGTTTGTCTTTAAACAGTCCGATTAATTGCTCCGGACTTCTGTAAACCCTTGCAATTTCAAACAAATCAGGTCCATCTGTAAAGTCCGGAATCCCGGAGGTGCAGTTCAAAAGATGTTCAATCCGGATTTTATCACCCTGGGGATAGTTCGGAACGTACTTGTTCAAAGGGTCTTGTATGCTCAATTTCCCCGCTTCCTCCAGCTGCAGGATAGCCGCAGCAGTAAATGTCTTTGACATGGAGGCGATGGTAAACTTGGTTTTTGGGGTATTGGGCACCCCAAGTTCATAATTTGCTATTCCATATCCTTGATTGACGATGATTTCACCCTTTTTAGCAATCAGGACACTGCCGCTGAAGGATTTCTGTCCTACCAGCATGTTCAGATAACTGTCTACTCTTTCTTTCAAGGCTGCATTATTTTTATTGCTTTTCAGCGTGGAAACATTTCCGGTATAGGTTAAAAAGATATACCCGAATATGCCCAGTGCTGCAATTGTAATAATGGTCACAGGCAGCCATACCTTTGCAGTACTGCCTGCATATTTCAACCATTTCATCTCAATTCCCTCCTTTTCACTATAGTTCAATTCTATAGCAGGAGCAAGATGGAATCCATTTTGTTACCTTACAAAAATGAAGCTAATATTACAGTTTTGTAATATTGATTGAATCTCGTGCTTTTGAAAAGCAAATGCTGCATGCAGGCTATGAATTTCATTCATGAAAGCTTGCATACAGCATACAGTTAAAATCTTGATTAAAGCATGGGTACTTTCAGCCCCATTCGCGCATTGAACATCATCAATCCGAAGAAAAGAATTCCGATTAGCAGCATAGATATCAACAAAGGAACTCCTTTCAACCGAAGTACAACTTTCATCTCAATAAAGTAGAAGATGGCCTTCCAAATCAACAGCATGATCAATAGGGTATTCAAAACCAGCAGCAAAAACTTATTCCCAATAAAGTAGTAGAAGAAGTATTCATGCAGGTTTACAACAATGGAACCTATCAGTGTCGGGATGAAACTGAATCCCCATGTAGCCACAATAGCGCTTAGCGTGGAGTCTTCCCTTCTAAAAAGTCTGGCAATCATCCAGAAAATGCAGCATACCAGTAAATAGGTCGTTACTGAAATCCCAAACATCAAACCCATTTGAACCGCATTTAATGTAAGATCAAACTCATTTCTTTTAAGAAGATAATATAGTACGGGTGCAATCAATCCATTGAAGCTTGCCAGAATAAGTACAATACTCACCGGTAATCCCATATTCTTCTCTTCACTGTACTGCTGAATTATTTCATAAGGAGAACTGATCACCTTTTTTAAATCATTGATCCATTTCATAACATCACCTTGTTCCTGTTATACTCATCAAAACGTTAAGATACCTATCCCCTAAAGCGCCCCAAAGCATAAGAGAAATAATCACCGAAAGCGTGCAGGCAGCCTGTAATGGTTTTTCAAAAAATACCCTGTGCAGCATTGCAAAGGACTCAGGTCTTCCTTTTCCACTTCCGAGAATATTTAGAAGCAGCCTGTCTTCCAGTCCTTCAGGAGGCTTTTGTTCCGTTTCCAAAGTTTTAAACAGTTTCTTTATGTTTTCATCCTTCATGACTGTATTCACCCTCCTGAATTTTTTGATATGTTTTAGCAAAGGCATTCTTTGCCCTCTGCAGCATGCTATCGACGGCTTTCGGTGTCCGCCCGATAATTTGGGCAATTTCCTTGATGCTGGCATCATTCGTGTACTTCATCATGAGTAAATATTTGTATTCTCGGTTTAAGCTGTCCAGAGCTGCCAGCACATGCTCTCTGGTTTCATTTTCTATAATGATTTCTTCAATATCCCAATCTGCAGCAATCACGTCCATATTGTCTGTACTTTCACCCTCATGCTTGATTCTCATTTGCTTTCTGTAGAAATCATGAAGTTTGTTCCTTGCAATACCTATAATCCAGGTACGTTCAGAGCTATCCCCTCTGAAGCTCTCCATGGATTGATAGGCCGCAGCAAAGGCTTCCTGGACAATATCCGCAGCCGTCGTTTGATCCCCCACAGTTCTGGAAATCACATAAGCATATACAGTATTAAAATTCCGATGATAAAACGCTGTAAATGCAGCTTCTCTATTTTCTTTGTTTCTTGAAAACACTTTAAACATATGCGTATCCGGCCATTTCGTCATTTTTCAGCTTCCACATCGAATTCCAGCTGGGATACCTTCTTGTCCTTGTAGAATATCTCAAGAGAATGCTTCCCTTTTTTGATTTTTTCTCCTTCGATTAAAAACCATAGGACTCCCTTTTGATCCGTTGTCATCTCTTTCTCATCCTCTTTTACTACAGTACCTGCTTCAAGCCATTTCACTTTATATTTCATTCCTTTGGGGGATTCAATAAAAAGGATATTGGCGTATAAATCTTTACCTTCAGGGATTTTCAGTAGTTCCTTTCTTTTGTATTCATTCCCCCTATCCTCCCATGACGCTGAGTAAATATTTACACCATGCGCGGAATCTTTGGTCTCAATGTCTTCAAAGTATTCAATTTTATCCATCACTCCGTCCGCGAGAACAACTTTATTTACTGCACTAAACTCACAGCCTGTCAAAAGGAATAGTATCATGCCAGTAATTAAAAAAATGACTGCAGCATTCATGATTTTTCTATTCATAAAAACCTCCTGGAAAAACAATTTGGATCATAGTGAATAAGACTAATAAAAACGTCTACTCCTGCAGGATTCTTCATTTTATCAATCCCTTCCAGCAAATTAGTCGTATGAAAATGAAAAATCCCCCTATGTAATACAAATTATTATAATATTCATTCACAGTCCGATAAATTTGATCATCGACTGTATCAGTAATCCACTTGACTCCCTAACAAAATCGGAGTGAACATTACAATTCTGTAATATTGACTCCGATGAATATCCTGTCTTGTTAAGTTCATGTCCTGTTGAAGTAG
>JAOAAU010000075.1 GCA_026418695.1 Clostridia bacterium | reverse complement strand
CGGTAGAGCAGAGGACTGAAAATCCTCGTGTCGCTGGTTCGATTCCGGCTCTGGGCACCATATGCGGGTTTAACTCAGCGGTAGAGTGTCACCTTGCCAAGGTGAAAGTCGCGAGTTCAAATCTCGTAACCCGCTCCACAACAGACAACCAGCTTATCGAAGGTAAGCTGGTTGAAATATCTGGCGCCATAGCCAAGTGGTAAGGCAGAGGTCTGCAAAACCTTTACTCTCCAGTTCAAATCTGGATGGCGCCTCCAAAATGAAAACAGCTTGAACAGTAACTTGTAAGAGGGTTAACTGATTAAGCTGTTTTTTGTTGTCTGGGCTCTTTGTCAATTGTTGGGGTGGGTATCCAAGATACCTGCTTCATTTTTGCCTGAAGAACATTAGGCACAGCAATGAAGTATTCTATCTCTAAGCACTTAAAACTCTAAACTTCGTACAAAATTTATGACTATCAAAAAACTTTACTGTACTTGTAAATATTTTGATTACAGTATTTGACATACGGTGTCTTGTTTGATAAAATTACCATAGGTAATTACCAATGGTAATAGGAGCAAAATTATGAAAAGAATAGTTGAGAAACCAACTGATAAGCTATTGATAGAGATAACCCTTACACTTATTGATGAGCATAGAGGGGTGAGGGGTGTTACACTTCGAGAAATTACGAGGAAAGCTGGATGTAAACATACAAATGTATATAACTACTTTGAAAGCTTTGAAGAATTACTATGGTCTTCTTTAGCTGAAGTAGTTAACCAAAACATGGAATTTACAAATCAAAGAATGTGCGAATGTATTGAGCAGGAGAAGCTATTGATTAAATTTACGGAGAGTCAGATTGAGTTTGCTGCCAGCCATCCTGGGTTATATCAATTTATGTGGGTGGAGTCATTAAGTGGAACACCCCCAGCTGCCGTTAGGAAAGTAATTCACAGTCCGTACCTACATTTCTTCGAATTAATGAAAAAAACTATCGCTATTGATATTTGTGACAGAGAAATTCAACAAATTGCAGATATTATACATGGCTATATGCACGGTGAGATATGTAAGCTTATCAATGGCCGATACTTTGGAAAAACAAAGGAAAGCTACAGCCAGTATATCGTTGAAAATGTCATTAGGATTTTTTCATCTTTAATACCTAAAAATCAAAATATCAATGGAGGTCAAGTAAAATGAAAGTTGTAGTTATTAATGGGTCCTACCATTCAAACGGGGTAATATCATTTTTGGTTGATAAATTTATTACTGCACTAAAAAACAGAAAAAAGGATGTTGAAATTAAGGAGTATAATTTAATAGACATACCTATTGAGTTTTGTAAAGCATGTGGCTGTTGTGTCAGGAATGATGGTAAGAAAATTGGAGAATGTCCGCAAGCTGATTTTGTAACAGTAAGGAAAATTCTTCAGGATATGCTTGATAGTGATATTTTGGTTTATGCCACACCGATTTATGAGAAAGCGATGACGGCTCTTTTGAAGAGGTTTATGGAAAGGTCCATGGCAGTACTTTATATGGGCAAAGCAGGCCCTGTAGGAAGAAACGAGACTAACAAGAATAAAACAGGCATTATTTTAGTATCTTGTGGGTCACCTTTTCCTGTATATATTACGCAGGGAGTTATAAAATATCCTATAGATATTTTAACTATGTTTTGTAAAGGCTTTGGATGTAAAAAAGTTGAGAAAATAATAGTTCCGGGTGCAGCTTCAAAAGAAGAGTTAAATGATAAATATCTTAAAAGAATTTATCATTTATCAGTAAAACTGGGAAACAATAACTTTTAATGCCACATTTCCATCTATTGGCGTCGATTTGAAAGACTTCAAATTGTGAAAAATTAGCTTGGATACGACAAGCCGCTAATTCTGCTGTTGCTTTGCTGTAACATGACGTGTAGGGTTAGCAGTAGTAAACTGAAGATACCCGTTACGTTCCTGAGATAAGGAAATGTTCGAAATGCTGATATAACAGGGCTTAACCATTAGAATCGACTGGAGGGAACTGCAAAACCTTTACTCTCCAGTTTAAATCTGGATGGCGCCTCCAAAGAAAAGGACTTAACAAGATTTCTTGTTTAAGTCCTTTTCTTTGTTTTTATCGGTTCTCTGTCAGTGGGTATCCAAGATATCTGCTTCATTTTTGCCTGAAGAACATTAGGCACAGCAATGAAGTATTCTATTTGTTTTTATCCATTGAAATAGCGATGTTGTTAAGTAGCTAAAGTTGCAAAATACCCGACTTTTCAATGTTAATTTTTCCTTAATATATTTATGGAATAACGCCTACAATACCATTGAAAACAATATTAAGGAGGGTTGGACGAAATGCGAACAAAGCGGAAAATGAAGCTAATGTTTTTTACCGTGATCACTTTGACAATGCTTGCGTGGGGGATGACAATGACTGCTTATGCAGAATCCAATAGCAAAACCATTGATTACCGGGTAAAAAAGGGAGATACGTTCTATTTGCTTGCTCAAAGGTTTGGTACTTCTGTAGAAGATATTTCCTTGAGAAACCCTAAAACTGATCCTGACAACCTTGATGTACAAGGGAAATTGAAAATTCCAGTGGGTAACGGGGTTATGATTCACAATGTGAAAAAGGGTGACACGCTCTGGAAGATTGCAAGGAAGCATGCCGCTACCATTAACGCGATTACAGACAGGAATATGATTGCGAATCCGGATATGATCTATGCAGGGGATACTCTTGCTATTGCTGAAAGAGGAAATGGAGAGGATATCTCATCTGTTCAAAAGCATGTAATCGAATTAATCAGAAACAGGGATTTTAAAGCACTTTCAAAATATGTTCATCCGGTAAAAGGAATCAGATTCAGTCCATATCCCCCGCCTAATATTCAGGAGGACTTGGTTTTCACATCAGCACAAGTATCTAAGTTTACAATGGATAAAAGAAAATATGTATGGGGATACGGTGCCGGATCGGGAGATCCAATGAAGATGACTCCAGTTGAGTATTTCAACAGCTTTGTGTATGATAAGGACTTTGCGAGAATAGGGATTGAAAAGAAGAAGTACGAAGGCATGGATTACTCTACACCAAATCCCCTAGGTGATGTTTATTCCCGGAGTATGATCGCAGTATACTATTATTCCGGAAGTGAGAAATACCATTATTTCGATTGGTCCAGGCTTATACTGGCTTACGAGAAATACAACGGAAAATGGTATATCATAGGAACCATTCACGACCAATGGACGATTTAGAGGAAAGGTTATAAATAGTCTTTACTATTGTTCAAGAAAATACAAAACAAAAGGAGGATTACAAAAATTGTAACCTCCTTTATTTATGTAGTTAATATGAATACCCAAAATGCCTTCACTTGGTGTTTGACACCTAGCCTGTGCTAGGTGGGTGTCCTATTGCAAATTTCAGCCTTCCCCTGCCGTTGCATATGACTTGTGCCATATGGCGGAATTAAACTGGGGTCTGACTTCAACTTTCAAACACTAGACTCCCTGATTTCATTTGTAGGTTCAAACAACAAGCTTTTCCCGGACATTCCAGGTCAACTTCACATCAGAATCCTATTATACATGGATTATAGCGCTACGGCAATGCAGATCTGATTCTATTTGCCTTGATTCAAGAGATTTGATATAACCTATATGCGGGATGCTTGCTTATGTGATTTATAGCGACGGATAGGATCATTCTGTTATATAAAATCATTATCTACTATATTTTTTTATAATAATATAATGTGTGTTGTCATTTACTGTAGGATCAATACTTGAAACCAATCTTGTAATTGTTTCTTGAACCTGGACTGCATTCTGAGGAGTATACTCATCAATCTCATTGAGCAAGTCAGATACTTCCTGTGCGAAATCTTCAATTTCAATGTTCTCGCTCACTAATGCCTTGAACTTCATATTGTTTTTGTTATTGGGTTTGCTATGTTCTACCGCATCGCTGTAAGAACTAAAGATAAAGAACTCGATCTCATTGTTACAGTTCTTACCTCCGATTGCATAATTGACATATACTTCTCCTTGAGTATAGTCTAATAATCTTTTGTGAATTTTGCTTGCAAAGGATTTTTGGTCTTCATCCGGGGAAAGTATGCCTGAAGTTTTGTTAAAGGTTTCGATGGCAGTCAGGTCACCGGTGAAAGCTACAAAATAATTGGGACTTGGATGAATAATTTTGAAATAATCCTCGTAGACAATTCTGCTGACTTTTTCATCAGAATAGGTGATTCGGCCATCGCTCATTACGGATAAAAAGCTCTCTGTTGCGAGTATGGTGACTAGACTCACTGGATAATCTCCTTTATGCAACTTTTTGATATATCAATATGTTACAAAATTATGGTGGTGTTCTGAATTCTCCTCCAATAGCTGTTATTAACATATGGAATTGGGAAAGTTTTATACGGTTCCATAGCGTTTATCCGTGATCACCCCACTTTTGTAGTTATAAGTAAATAATCCATTAAACATAATTGTCAAAGTAGAAAGATCAATTTGAATGGGATATAATAAACAACATATGGAGAGTTTTCCCAACTATGAAGCTGCCTGCTAGATTGGCTGCAAATACATGTTGTTATCTTGCGGCCATCATGGCAGCGACAGGTTTTCCGGTCTTAAGCTCCCTGTAGTGGATACACTGCTTCAGATGAAAGAATACTTGGTTTCAGGAGGGTGAAGAGATATGGCAACTTTAGATGAAGGTTTCTGGTATGCGATCGACCAATTAGTGAAGGAATCAGAACTTGTTATAGACCGACCCAAGGGAAGCTGCCATCCAAGGTATTCTCATCTTGTATATCCGGCGGATTACGGATATTTGAAGGGCACTTCATCTATGGACGGTGGAGGAATCGATGTCTGGAAGGGCAGTAATAAGAATCCTGTAGTAGATGCAGTAATCTGCATTGTAGATTTACTGAAGAAGGACTCGGAAATCAAGCTGCTGCTTGGATGCACGAATGAGGAAAGAAATATCATTTACCGGTTTCACAATGAATCAGAGTATATGAAGGGAATCATGATTGCAAGACTATAGTCGTTGGAATGAACTTTGGAGGAGCATATGGAACTTTGGGACATACTGGATGCAGAGGGGAATAAGACGGGAAGAACCATCGAAAGAGGCCAGCTTCTAAAGCAGGGTGAATACCACCTTGTAGTACATGTTTTTATTTTGAATGGCAAGGGTGAATTTCTCATCCAAAAGCGCTCCATGAATAAGGAAATTTGGCCTGGCTTGTGGGATATCACGGGTGGGGCTGTTGTCTCAGGAGAAGATAGCTTGACCGGCGCTTTAAGAGAAGTTGAAGAAGAGCTAGGGATTACCCTGGCGCCGGAGAATTTCTCTCTCATTACAAGGCTTCAAAGAAAAAACAGGTTTGCCGATTTATGGGCAGCTTATGCAGATATTGCGATTGAAGATGTGATCATGCAAGCAGGAGAGGTGGATGATGTCAAATACGTTAATGCGGGTGAAATGATCAATCTGATTTTAAATGCGGAGCATCCGGATGACGAATATAAACAAATCATCGTGGAATTTATAAAGAGTAACGATGATCAGTAAATTTATTCGTTCAATTGATAGAATGTTTTGAAGGGTTAGAGCAAATATAAATATGTAGAAGACAAAATGAAAACTATTGGTTAATTACGGGATTTATATTATTTTGCAGATTAATGAAAAAGGAAAAGTATTTTATGAACAGAAAATAAGGGATGTGTTGGCTGTTTATATTTTTTGATTGATACTCTTGTATAACGAGGTATATCGGTATATAATAATATACATACCAATTGTAAAAGGATGGATGTCAATATGAACAAGGAACTGATGAAGGGAAGCATTGATATCTTACTGCTTTCGCTGATTGCGCAAAAAGATATGTATGGGTTTGAGATCATCAAGAATTTGAAAACAAAGAGCAACGATTTATATAGCATGAGTGAAGGGACTTTGTACCCGGCGCTTCAAAGAATGGAGCAGAAAAAGTATCTCAGATCCTACTGGGGGGATTCGGATACCGGGGGAAGAAGAAAATATTATGCGATCACCGAGACCGGTAAAAAAGAGCTGAGTAAAAAAATGGGTGAATGGGAACAAATCAATGAATTGATAAATTCGTGCAAGGAGGGATTTGCGTGGATAGGTTCGGAGACTTCATTGGCGTAACATTACAGGGTCTTAACCTGAACAACCGCCGCAGAAAAGAGGTGGAGGACGAAATCCGGGATCATCTGGAAATGGCGAAGCGAGAGCTTCTAGAAGCCGGGGAAACTGAAGAAAAGGCAGAGATTGAGGCTATTCGCAGGTTTGGAGAGGCAGAGGATATAAGATCAAGGTTTAAAGGGATCTTTACGCCTTGGCGAAGAATAATAGATACCTACAATGAAAAAAGGTTTCTGAAAGAATGCTTCCAATGGGCAATTACCATCCTTGGGGCGTTGATTATTTCATTGTCCATAAGAAGCTATGCATTTGCACAAACGGAAGTCAGACAGGAGTCCATGCAAAATACACTGTTTGAGGGGCAACGCCTGGTTGAACTGAAAATTGGATACTATTTTTCAGATCCGGAAAGAGGAGATATTGTAATCATCAATAGAGATAATGATAAAAAGATCATTAAAACCTTTATCGCCAACACAAAGGAATTTATTCAAAACTTTGCGAGTAGAGATGAGCTTGACAGAAACCGCCTTGTTAAGCGGATCATTGGTATCCCCGGAGATTGCATTGAAATAAAGGAAGGGAAGGTGTATATCAATGGGGAAGTTTATGAAGAACCCTATGTTCAGGGAATCACACTTCCGAAGGATATGAAGCTGCCTCTGACAGTACCTGAGAACCAGTACTTTGTTTTGGGAGACAACAGAGAAAACAGCTTGGACAGCAGAGACATTGGAATGATCACTAAAGAACATATTGAAGGGAAGGTCGTTTATCGCTTGTGGCCTCTGGATAAGTTTGGTACTGTGGATGGCAAATATCGTAAGGATACGGGAGGGGAATAATGAGTTACATCCTGGTGGTATTTTTATTAGGGCTGGTCATTCTTGGCCATGAGTTTGGGCATTTTGTGGCAGGGAAATATGCAGGAATCCCCATTCAGATTTTCTCCATTGGATTCGGGCCGGGGATCTTTAAATTCAAAAAAGGAAATACAGAGTATAGAATATCTTTGATTCCAGTCGGTGGATATGTTTTACCGGATGTTGAGGAAGAAAGTGAGTTTTTTAAAATTCCTGCAGGGAAGAGAATCATGATGACAATGGGAGGGCCATTGGCAAGTCTGTTGATAACAATCGTCTGCTTTTCCTTGTTTAGTATATTTTCGGCTGGCTTTTCACTGCAGAACTTAATTCTCAAACCGATCATGCTTACATTCACACTGACAGCCAACTTCATTATCATGATACCAAGTTTATTCAAGCAAGCAGGGCAGCTGTCCGGCGTCATCGGAATAGTTTCACAGGGAGGACAGTTTGTTGGTTTGAACCTTTTAAACTCCTTAAGTTTCATGGCAATACTGAGTATTAACCTGTTTGTACTGAACCTATTGCCTGTTCCTGTGCTGGATGGTGGGAAGATGCTCGTATATGCTTTGGAAAGGATCCATCCGAAGTTTATCAAGCTTCAATTTCCCCTGGCGATTGTTGGATGGGTTTTGATTCTGGGATTGATGATCTATGTGACAGTTTTGGATATCGGTAAGTTTATCGTGTAAAAAGGAAAGAGAATATCAATCGATATTCTCTTCTTTCTTGTCATATAAGTTATAAACAATGCACTTTGAAGCTCTTCTGGTTTTTGCGGGCTTTGCAGCTTTCGTAGGATCAGTATTCTTAGATGCTTTACTGCTTGAAGCTTTAGGGGATGCAGCCTTGCCGGGGGATTTGTTGCTGCAGTTTTTATTGGTACAATGGCCGTTGAGCATGATAGACCCACAGGTACAAAAGTCAGCCAAATAGATCACTCCTTTAACATAAGTATATCACAAAAAGGGCTTGTTTAATAAAGAAAAGCGAAATTAAATTTCATTTCCCATCCCAGTATATTTATATTGAATAAAGGTGCAAGTATTGATAATATAAATATATATTTCAAAAAGCAGCATTTTGTTGCGTGAGATATTTTAGGAAATGAACCGGATAGGGTGAGTTTTCTGATCATGTTTTAACTCTTGACTATAAAGACTTTTGGAGGTTAAAATGGGAGGTTTCCTGGGATTATTTGACTACTCTAAGCCGGGTCCGGGTGTACCTAAGGACGGACCGCAGAAACCCAGAATAGTTGTGTTTTTTGAGATATACACGCGTAAGTTCTGGAACTTGGTAAAGCTAAACCTGATGTTTGTTTTGTTCAACCTGCCTGCAATCTTGGTGGCAGCAATACTTGCCATTGCCTCGCAGCTTTTCTTTAAGAATAAAGTGAGTGAAGATCTATTACTGGATTTTGTATTCCGTTTTGTCTTTGCGGCTGTTGCTCTATGTATTCCCGTGTTGACGGTAGGGCCTGCGCAGGCTGGATTTACCTATATACTGAGGAATTATGCCAGGGAAGAGCATGCATTCATTTGGGGCGACTTCAAAGAGCACGCCTTGAAGAATTTTAAAGAGGGTATTATCATTAGCTTGATTGACTTGGCAGTAACCCTGGTCATCGTCTTTGACATCTATATCTATCGTTCTCTAGACAAAAGCAGCCTGCTGATTACTGCAGCTTCCGTGTTGCTCATGATTTCTTTCGTCATCTATTTCATGATGCATTTGTACATCTATCCGATGCTTGTATCCTTTAAGCTGACAATTAAGCAGCTCTATAAGAATGCGCTGATTTTTTCCTTGATATACTTTTTGCCCAACCTGGGGATTCTTGTCCTGTGCTTGGTTCTGACATTTGCTTCGTTCATTATGCCGATTTTGGGATTCATGCTTTTCCCGCTGATCACCATGAGCACCATTGGATTAATTACTAATTTTTATGTTTACCCTCGCTTGAAAAAGCATATGTTCGACAAGATTGAGCAACAGAACACTTCTGTTGAGGAAGCATAAGCAAGCAGGTGCTGGAAACAGCTAATGGCAGGCTTCAACTACTAGTGGACCTCGGACAACCTTTTCAAATCAGTTTTGTTGGGATATAATTTAGTTTGTAATATTGTCTATGTTTGGCTTTATTTGCGTACTATGATCAGTGGTTTCACATAGGAGAAATCTATATGTTCAAAAAGAAAATATTAATTATTGACGATACGGAGCTAATGGTAAAATATATAACAGACATTCTTACCGATGCTGAATATGAAGTTGTCACGGCCTTCAACGGCGTAGAAGGACTTCAGAAAGTTAGGGAAGAGAAGCCTGATCTTGTTTTACTTGATGTTGTAATGCCTGGAATGGACGGATTTGAAGTATGTAAAGCCCTCAGAGACGATGAGAGCAACAATCTGATGCCGATCATCATGCTGACGGCACAGGATAATGAGGATGACAAACTTTCGGGATTGGAGCTTGGCGCGGACGATTATATCATTAAGCCGTTCAATTATAGAGAACTCTTAAGCCGGGTAAGAAACACGCTGAAGCGTATTGATCGAAACCGTTGGGCGAACCCTTTAACCGGCCTCCAGGGGAATATCGAAATTCAATCTGAAATCAACCACCGGATTGCCAAGAAAGAACTTTTTTCTGTTCTTTATCTCGATTTGGACAATTTTAAAGCATATAACGATGTTTATGGTTTTGCAAGCGGAGATACAGCGATAAAACTGACAGCAGATGCGATTGTTGACAATGTCCATAGCTTTGGAACTTCGAAGGATTTTATCGGACATATTGGCGGAGATGACTTTGTGGTTATCACGGTGCCAAGCCATGATGTTGCAATCTCAGAAGGAATCATTAAGGACTTCGACAAGAAGATTTTAACCCTCTATTCGGAAGAGGACAGGAGCAAGGGCTATATTACTACGACCAATAGACAGGGAGCTATTATGCAGTTTCCCATTATATCTATTTCTATTGCCATTGTATCCAATGAAAGAAGGGAACTTGAGAGCCACATTCAGGTAGCGGAGATTGCTGCTGAATTAAAGAAGAAGGCAAAGGCTGCTTCCGGCAGCGTTTATGTAAAAGACCGGCGCACACAGTAAATCTACGGGGGATGCCAATGAAAAAAAGGGACGTAAATAATTCTTTAAAAATCCTATTCAGCTATATCATGACGATTGTTCTTTTTGTTACTTTCATACCCATCGTAATGAGCGTGGCTAAGTCGAATTTGCTTCCTTTTTTGAAGGGGTATTCTTTTCTGGCCTTCGTTATTGTGGCTTTGATGGTATATTCAGACTCGTGGAAAATCGGCAGTATTGAGAAGAAACCAGGAAATGAAATAAAGGCCTACCCACTCAAAGGACTTCTGTTGGGGATCATGGCATTTTCTCCATTTATTCTCATTGGCTTACTGTATCCGATCCTCAATTTTGAGGCTGAAGCTTTAAACCGAGTGAAGCATGTAGCATTCAATACCATGCTGGCCCCATTCTACTTCTTGATCAAAGCAGGTAATGAATCTGCGATCGCGTATATTCTTTCCTTCTTTATCATACCGGGAATAACGATGTTTGGCTATTTCTTGGGGTATAAAGGATATGAACTGAGCCGCCTTTTTAAAAAATCTTCTCCGGTAAATTCAGCTAAAAAGCAATAAAGGATTATAACGTATATAAATCAATGCTTTTCATCAATCATTGGGATCAAAGTTTTTAACAGGCCTGCGGAGCAAAGCTCTGAAGACCTGTTTTTTGTTTCAGAAATTGATGCTGCTTTGGTCAGGCGGATCAGCATTTTACTACTTGTTTTGAAACAGGTTGCATATATCCAACCTGTCTCTGAATATCCATATAGTATGTAAATACTATGACAGGGGCGTAGCAAAATGATTGTGATCATGAAGAAAAACAATGTTGTATTGATTGCACTTCTATTCTTACTTTCCATCGCATTATACAGTTTAAATTTTGGAGACCGGGCAACTACAGCAAATACAGGGAAAAGTTCTGAAAAGGTGGTGATGCTTGACCCCGGACATGGAGGTGAAGATCCGGGAGCGGTGAGTGATTACAGCGGAATCAAGGAAAAGGACATTAATCTTGGGATTGCTTTAAACGTGAAACAACTGCTGGAGCAGGAGAATTACAAGGTTATGATGACCCGGGAAGAGGATAAGCTGGAATACAGTTCACAGACTCGGAACATTGTTCAAAAAAGGAAGGAAGATCTTCAAAGAAGGAAAAAAATGATGGATGAAGATGGGGCTAATATTGTTGTCAGCATCCATCTGAATAAATTCCCACAAACTCAATATTTTGGCGCTCAAACCTTTTTCCCGCCCAACTCACCTGAAAGTCAGAAACTGGCTCACAATATTCAGATGGCAATCCGGGAGACGGTGGACCCTTCGAATAAAAGAGAGGCATTGGTGAAAAAGGAGCCCATCATCATCCTGAAAGACAGCAAAACGACTACGGCTATTGTCGAATGCGGATTTCTGTCCAATCCTGAGGAAGAAAAGAAGTTGGGTGATGCTGAATACCAGGGAAAACTGGCAACTGCCATTAAAGACGGGATTAATAAATATTTTGAAGGAAAATAACAAGCCGCTGTTTCAGAAATTTTTCAAAGCATTCAGCGGCAAGGAAGTATAGCCATTTTCAGGACCATCCGGGGATAAATACCCTGAATGGTCCTTTTTTACACCTGAAACTTCTTCTGTATTGGGACAATTTTCATGATGATTTAAGGGGGGAGGGCATTGTATAATGAATGATATATTATGTAAACTTAAGAAAGGGTGGGCAATTCATGCAAAAGAGAAAAATCATTCTTGTGCTGGTGGTGGTTGTCATGCTGGTTTCCGTTGCGTTTCCGGTATGGGCAGAAGGAAGCGGCAGCCTGCAGGTAATGGTCAACAATCAATCAATGAGCAGTATTTCACCGCAATACGTAAATGGTACGATTCTTGTTCCGGCGAAAGAGTTCGTAGAAGCCCTGGGAGGTACCTTTACCACCGACCGGGTTACATTGACAGGAACCATCAGGCAGGGAGAAAATGAACTGGTTTTCAGGTTGGACAACAGCATTGTAAAACAGAATGGAAAGTACATACAGGCTCCGGCTCCGATGAAGATCATAGAATACAGATATATGATTCCAGCAGAGTTTGTTGCAAAGTGTCTGGGTGCCGAAGCTTACATGCATACATATAAAAACACGTTAATGGTTTTTCAGCCTACCAGTGGGAAATTGGTTTACAAGGTTCTTTCCGGAGATACCTTGTGGATTATTTCAAATGTATTTGGGACAACCATCAGTTCGTTGAGACAGCAAAACGGCTTAACCAGCGATATGCTGTATGTTGGGCAATCATTGAAAATTAAGGACTTTACATCATTTAGTACAATTAATCCCGGCCTTACATCCAATTATGCTACAGTATTCAAAGGTCCGGGCTTCGGATTCAGTGCAGCGGGATACCTCAAAGCATGGACAGAGATCAGCCTTGTGGGGAAATCCGGTGATTGGTATAAAGCCATCACTCCTGTTGGAAATGGATATCTGCATTACAGTGTAGTCCACGTCAAACAGGATATCAGCGATACAGCGACCGACAGTACCTATTTTACAAAGGAAATACCCGTAGATACCACCATGGACTATATAACCTATATTACATACACTGTCAAGAGGGGAGACAGCATCTGGTCCATTTCGCAACAGGTTGGCATTCCCGATTATGAACTGGCGCAGGCCAATGGTATTACTCCCAACACAACACTTTATCCGGGACAGACCATAAAGGTACCTGTACATAATATCCCTGTAAAAAAGACTTTGGGACCTCAATACGGAGAGATTCTCGATTGGTTTAAGGAAGCCCAGTACTTATTTCCGATAGGGAAAACTGGAAAATTTATCGATCTGGAAACAGGCAAAAGCTTTATGGCCAAGAGAACGATGGGAGCCAATCACGCAGATACAGAAACGCTTACAGCCCAGGATTCGCAAATAATGAAGGAGATATTCGGCGGAACCTGGACCTGGAATAGGAGATCTTTTATTCTGGAAGTGGATGGTAGAAGGTTTGCTATATCTGTGGCTGGAATGCCTCATGCCGGTGTTGATGGCGTACCCTATCTGCAGAATGTAGCGAACAGAAGTGATAATTGGGGATACGGTCCCAATTATGACAGCATTGCAGGCAATGGAATGGAAGGACACTTTGATGTATACTTTATGAATTGCTTGAGACATAAAGATAACAATATTGACTCACAGCACCAGTATAGGGTACTGACTGCTGGAGGGATGCGATAAAAAATGAAATTAGCCGGGCGGTGAGCCCGGCTTTTTTGATGCGGATGGTGTCGCTATTACAGTTAAATTTACAATTTTCTGATAACCGTATCCCTTGCAAACATTGTCCAGATCGCCGGGTCTTCCATTCCAAGCCTCCAGAGCGCAAGACCGGATATTCCAAGTCTCCAGGCCTGATTCGCTTTGGCGCGGATGCTGGCTGCGTTTTCAAACCAGACTTCATGGTCATTGCCTTGTGCATCGCGGTAAGCAAACATCGGAGTCTGGGTTTCTTCGTCGAAAATGACGGTTTTGTTATACCGTTGAGCCAGGTTCATGGCGGACGGGTAGGTGACATAGGTATTCCGTTTGGTAGTAAGGTTGAAGTCAAAGCCAAAGACAGACACAGCGGCAACTACTTTTTCCCGCGGCATTTTTGTGATGGTATAGTTCAAAACCCGTTCCATCCAGCCTCTGGAAACTACAGGCCCCGGTCCGCTTCCGGGCCAGCCGTGCTCATTATAGAGCATTACAACAAATTGGTCGACGGCTCTGCCGATAGGTCCATATTCGAACGGATCGGAAAACGGGTTAAAGGGTTGATCACTGACTCTTGCAGGTACAGAGGCAGAAAGATAATAGCCCCGTCTCTTCATAGCGGCACCAAGCTCGGTATATAAAGCGGAAACACCTCGGCTGTCTTCGATGAAAACATCCTCAATATCGATATTGACACCATCAAAATCAAATTCCTCAATCAAATTGAGCACGTTCTGAATGAAGGCGCTTCGATTACGGGGATCCGATACAAGAACCTTGATGACATTTTTGGCAAGGGTAGTGCCTCCGGGACGGTACAAAAGGTTGTGGATGACCGGCATCATCTTGATATTATTCCGATGGCCGATGGCCACAAGGGTCCGGACATCCTGGTCGGTAAACTGGCCGAATCTTTCAATTTCAGTCGGATTATTTGCACTAATCCGCCACATGAACAAAGGAACCTCAGACAGTTGGGTGGTGTTATTGACAAAAGAACTATAAGAGCTTGGAAGCCCAGGTCCTTCTTCAAGAGTATAAAAACCTACATTGGAGATGATCGGTCTGCTGCCATCGTGAACCCTAATAGTAACAACGTCTCGGGAAACCCAACCGGTTGTGCCATCAAAAAGTCTAATCCTGTACCATCCTTGTACAGATCCGGTAACAGGGAGACGTGCGGATCTGACCATGGAAGCGACGACGGGTGAGGTTAGCGCAGGATCTCGTCGAATGTTTGCCCGGTTGACGTTTACAATTGCTTCGGTATAGAGTGGGATTCGAAGTCTTTGTCCGATCGTGAGTGAGGTGCTTGTGAGGTTGTTCAAGGTCATAATACTTTCAACCGTAGTGTTAAACCTCCTGGCAATACTAAATAACGAATCGCCTGCACGTACGGTATAAGAAGTGGTCTGGGGCTGGCGTTGGAGGGGAATGTAAAGGTTTTCGCCTGGAATAAGGGCATTGTCTTCGAGCAGATTCGCCTGCTGCAACTCCTCTGCAGATAAGCCGAAAATGCGGGATATTGAATAGAGAGAATCTCCAGGCTGTACAATATACATCATTTACTATCATCCTTTTCGGACGACAAAAAGTACATAAGACAAAAACTGCTATATATGATCAAAATCGTGAGATAGAAGAGTGATTATCGTGACCTTGTTCATTATAGCAACTTTTTGCCAATCATAATGCACTTTGCCGTTTTTTATGTCTACTAGTAAACAGTATATTCATACAACCATGAATATGTTCTACTTATGTTTTACTTTTCCATACTTTGTTTCTCCGAAGAAAGCACTTCCCAACGCTCGTACAGTTCTTCCAATTTGGACTGAAGTAAACATTGTTCTTCATGCAACTGGGCAAGTTTCATGTGATCGCTTGCGGTCTCTTCGGAGAGCATTTCAGAATCAATTTCACCTAATCTTGTTTCAATTTGGTTGATTTCGGTTTCAGTTTCATTGATTTGCCTTTCCAGCCTTCTCTGACGGGTCTGTTCCTCTTTTGCCGCCATTCGTTCCAGCTTGGAGGCTGAAATCCGGACTTCACTTTCAGAGGCTATATTATTTTTGGTGAGTTTGTTTTTATATTCGATAAAGTCCGAATAGTTTCCTGAGAAATCGAGCAGCTGATCTGCATTGATTTCCAGAATCCTTGAAGAGAGCTTGTTGATGAAATATCTATCATGGGAAACGACTAAAAGGCTTCCGTCATAGTTTTTCAACGACTCCTCCAGAACCTCCCTTGAATGAATATCCAGATGGTTGGTCGGTTCGTCCAGCAGCAGTAAGTTGGAACCGGACAGCATCAGTTTCACAAGGGAAACACGGCCCTTTTCTCCGCCACTTAAAACGGATACAGGCTTAAAAACATCATCCCCTCTAAAGAGGAAGGAGGCCAGTGCATTTCTTATCTCAGTATGGGTCAATTTGTCATTGTCATCCCAAACCTCTTCAAGCACTGTATTGTTGTCATCAAGACTCTGGTGTTCCTGGTCATAATAACCCAGCTTTACATTATGACCAAATTCAACGCAGCCGGAAGTAGCCTCCAGGTTTCCGGCAATAATCTTCATCATTGTGGATTTCCCGCAGCCGTTTGGACCCAGCAGAAAAACGCGTTCCGCTTTCTTCATATTGAAGTTGATGTTTCTAAATAATGACTTCCCGGGGTACTCTTTGGTTAGATTTTCTACAAAGAGTACATCGTTTCCACTGGTAATGCTGCTGCTGAATTTAATCCGGATCTGGTCGGGAAGCTTTTTGGGACGGTCGATTTTTTCCATCCGGTCAATGGCTTTCTGTCTGCTTTCAGCAGCAATAATATTTTTTTCCCGGTTCCATCGTCTTTGCTGCTCGATAAAAGCTTCCATCCGGGCGATTTCTTTTTGTTGAAGCTCGTAATGCTTTTGCTGGACTTCCCTATTTTTTGCCTTCTGATCAATATAATAGGTGTAATTACCGTTATATACGCTGCACTCGCAGTTTTCAATTTCAATGGTCTTGTTGGTCACAATATCGAGAAAATATCGGTCATGGGAGATTAGCAACACACTTTTCGGATAGGACTTGAGAAAACTCTCGAGCCATTCCGTTGCTGCAATATCCAGATGATTCGTGGGCTCGTCAAGAAAGAGGATATCCGGCTCTTCCAGCAACAGTTTGGCAAGCGCGAGCCGTGTTTTCTGACCGCCGCTTAAAATATTGACGGGAGCATGGAAGGTTTCATCGCTAAAGCCCAGACCACGTAAAGTACCCTTCATTTTACTGTTGTAAAGATATCCGCCGCTGTTGGCGAAAACTTCAGTGAGAGAGGCATATTCCTTCATCAGCGAAGCAAGGGATTCCTCATTTTTCTCCTTACTGATTTTTTCCTCCAGCAGTTTTAATCTTTTTTCCATCTCAATTAACGGTAAAAAGACTTCTAAAAGTTCATCCCACAAACTTCTGGAGGAGTCCAAACCGGTATTCTGCTCGAGGTATCCGATTTTGAGACCCTTTGCAATAAAGACTTCCCCGGAATCAGGCTGGAGAATTCCGCTCAGAATCTTGAAAAGCGTTGACTTGCCTGCACCATTCACACCAACAAGACCAACCTTTTCAGAGTCCTGAATGCTGAAACTGATATTGTCTAAAATTTTGTTTGTACCAAAGGAGAGGGAAATATTGTTGCAATTTAAAATAATCATAATTACACACCTTTCATGCAATGAGGTTATATGCTTGATTTGAAAGTATAAATGTAATAATGAAGTCAAGCATGAAATTCGCTAACAAAGTAAGGGACACACCTTTCTGAATAATGAGAAATCCTTTTGCGTTAAGGAATGTCCCCGGCAGCCCCGCTCATTATATAATCGACTATTAACAAATTCAACATGATGATGAAGCCAATTATGAAATTCGCTGTGGGGTCACAAATAAATTAATGAAGAACTAGTGACCCCGCTCATTATATACTTGACTCTAAATAAATAAAAAAGATGAAGTCAAGCATGAAATTCGCCATGGGGCTGCAAGTAAATTAATGTTGAATTCAGCAGCCCCGCTCATTATAGCAAATCTGAGGGGGTCAGGCAATATTGACAATAAAATAACAAAGATGATATAATCTCAATAGATTTAGTGGAATTGCATAAAAACTGGTAGTTGGATGGACCCTTACGAGCGGTGATTTGTCAATGGGGATGAATCCAAATTTAAACATACTTTGGGGTGGAATGAATGAATCTTAAGAAAAAGGTTTCTATTGCTGTTGTAAGGAGGCTTCCACGGTATTACAGGTATCTTGCGGATCTTTTGAAGATGGATATCACCAGAATTTCTTCAAAGGAGTTAAGCATGCGGATGGGAATTACCGCATCCCAGATACGACAGGATTTAAACTGTTTTGGAGGATTTGGCCAGCAGGGATATGGGTATAACGTTGAATTATTGTATAATGAGATCGGAAATATTCTGGGTCTCAACAATAATTTTCAAGCCGTTATTCTTGGTGCAGGAAACATGGGGCAGGCCCTTGCGAACTATACGAACTTTGAAAAAAGAGGTTTTAAGATCATTGGTATTTTTGATGTGAATCCTGAATTGATAGGAAAAAAAATCAAGGACATTGAAATCTTTGATATTGATATCCTCGATGAATTTGTAAAGAAGAACAAAGTAGACATCGGAATGCTCTGCGTTCCTTTCGAACAGACTCCTATTGTGGCTGAAAGACTAGCCCGCCTTGGAGTCAAAGGATTGTGGAATTTCTCTCCGATGGACTTGAAGCTGCCTTATAATGTTGTCATAGAAAATGTTCACTTAAGCGACAGCTTGATGGTACTGGGATATCGTATGAATGAAAAGTTTAAGAATGATAAATAGTTTGTATTTTTGATGAAGTCAAAAAGTATAGCCTCCGCAATAAACATGACCCGATAAGGGTCTTTTTTATTGCGGATTTTTTACTCCTTGAAGTTAAGAAATTTGTAATCTTTGATTATGTCGTGAATATAATGATTATGGGTTAAACGTTTAACCAAAGCATGGTGGTGGATATGAGAAAAGCGACAATAAAAGATGTAGCAAAGCATGCAGGTGTTTCAACAGCTACCGTATCTTATGTTTTAAATGGTGTAGAAGGTAAGGTTTCTCAGGAAACCGTTGAAAAAATCTATAAGGCCATCAAGGAACTAAACTATATTCAGAATTTTTCTGCGGTCAGTCTGGTAAAGAAAAAGTCCAGGCTTTTGGGGGTCATCATTCCACAGACAGAGGACTGCAAGCAGCTGCTGCTGGAGAACCCGTTTTATAGCGAAATGATCAGTGGTATTGAGCTTAAAGCAAGAGAAATGGGATATCATATTATTCTCTCAGGTGTAGACAAGGGACAAAGTTATCTTGACGTTTCAGTACAGCGGGATCTTGACGGGGCCATTATTATGGGAATTTACCAGGAAAGATTCTATGAAGAGCTCAAAAATGTAAAAATACCAATAGTTTTAGTAGATAGCTATATCCATGACAAGTATTTTTATAAAGTCGGAATTGATGATGAATTTGGAGGATACCTTGCTACCCGGCACTTGATCAGAAATGGTCACAAAAAGATCGCGTTGGTAACAGGGAGCATTCGAAAAGACGGGGTAGTGGAAAAAAGGTTTCTCGGATATAAAAAGGCCCTTCGCGAAGCTGGTCTTTTCTATAATCCGGATGATGTTTTTGAGAACTCTGTGACCTATCAGCATGGTTTAAAAATTGGAAGATTTTTATCTGAAACACCCCGTAATATAACGGCTGTATTTGCTACTGCAGATCTTATTGCTTTAGGTGTCATCAGAGGAATGATTGAAACCGGTAAAAGAGTTCCGGAAGATTACTCCGTCATTGGATTTGATGATATTCCAATTTCAAGGATATTTATTCCTTCATTAACCACAATCAAACAAGACATCGGGGATAAAGGAGCAAAAGCGGCAGCATTGCTTATTCAGGCAATTGAAGAAAAAACACTTAGTGAGCCAACCAGGGAAGTTTTGCTGACTTTGGATGTTATAGAGCGTCAAACAGTAAAGAATATCAGTATTAAGGACTGACCGGTTAAACGGTTAACTTTGAGGGGGTGAAATCCATGGTCGGGGAGAGCAGACTGGGAAAGGTCTATGTGATTGTGATATTCCTGCTTCCGAGTTTGGTTGGATTGGTTGCATTCAATGTAATACCCATTATCCATTCCATCTATGCCAGCCTGACGGAGTGGGACTTGATAACACCTGCAAAGTTTATTGGCATTGAGAATTACTTAGGCATTTTTCAGGATGAGAACTCAGTCAAAGGGATGATCAATACTTTTAAATTTGTAGGAGGATATATTCCTCTGGCGCTTTTTTTATCGCTGATATTTGCAGCCTTGCTGGATATGAAGCTGAGGTGGATCAAGCTCTATAGGGCTTTGTTCTTTGTACCGGTGATCATATCCTGGGTGGTAGTATCTCTTATATGGTTATGGTTATTTAATTCCGATACCGGATTGATCAATTATCTGCTGTCAATGCTTGGGATTCAAGGGCCTATGTGGCTTCAGGACGAAAGTACGGCGATGCTTGCGGTGATCATTGCAAGTTTGTCCAAAGATCTGGGGTACTTTACGATCATCCTCCTATCCGGTCTTCAAGGAATTTCAGATGAATACTATGAAAGTGCGGATATTGATGGAGCCAATGCCTTTCAGAAGTTTTTTAAAATCACCATCCCTTGCTTGACGCCAATCCTGTTTTTTGTTCTTGTTATCCTTCTCATCACATCCTTACAGGTTTTTGATCAGGTGTATGTGATGACCGGCGGCGGTCCCTACGGCAGTACGCGTACATTGGTTCTGGAGATTTACGATAACGCATTTCAACTGAACAAGGCTGGATTTGCCTGCGCACAGGCTTGGTTTCTTGTGATTATCATCTGGATTGTTACGGTATCTCAGAACAAGCTGCAAAAAAGGTGGGTTCATTATGATTCGATATAAAAAGGATTTGATTTTGAAGGTCATGGTTCATGGGATATTAATCATTACACTCTTTGCTCTGATTTTCCCTTTTATATGGATGTTGTTCGGGGCATTTAAGGATGCGAATGAAGTCATTCAAATGCCGCCTAAAATATTTCCATCCAAATTTAATCTTACTAATTTTTCTGAGATCAGAAGCTTATTCCCGGTAGAATTATTTCTATTCAATAGTATTTTGGTAGCACTTGTTTCAACATTACTGCAAATGATTTTTTGTGCAGCAGCAGGTTACATATTCGCAAAGGTCAGTTTTAAAGGCCGGGAGCTATTATTCACTTTGTATTTGATTACAATGATGATTCCTCAACAGCTTATCATGATTACACTGTACAAAGTGTTTGTTGGTATGAACCTCCAGAATACCTATCTTGGAATAATCCTGCCAGGAACCTATAATGCCCTGGGAATATTCCTTTTGCGGCAGCACATTTCTACTATTTCAGATTCATTCCTGGAAGCAGGATTTATGGATGGAGCCTCCCATTTCAGAGTCTTCCGGCAAATCATTCTGCCCTTATGCAAACCGGCACTGGCAACGCTGGCGATATTGGCCTTTATGGGCAGCTGGAATGCATTTTTATGGCCTCTGATCATTACCAGCGATACCCGGCTGGCAACTTTGCCGCTGGGATTATCCAAGCTCCAAAGCAGGTGGACCACTTCGTGGAACCTGTTAATGGCCGGCAATGTAGTTAGTTTTATACCAATGTTGCTGGTATATATTTTTGCTCAAAGATACTTTATCAAAAGTATTTCACTTAGCGGGGTAAAGGGATGAGGTCATGAGTGTTGAAAGGAGCGTGTTGGAGCTTGAGGGGGCAGCGAGACTTATAGGACAGTCAAAGGAATAGGAAGTAATAGCTTAAAGGAGGAATTCGTTCATGGTTAAAAAAATTCTTGGATTGATGATTGCTGTGGCTCTGATGTTTTCCGTATTTGCAGGATGTAGTTCGACCGGCGGGAAAAATGCTGCTTCCAATCAAAAGGCAGAGGATAAGGGAAAAGTCACAGCCTCCGCCGTAGAAGAAAAGAAAGAGGAAGTAAAAAAAGAAGAGGTAAAAAAAGAAGAGAAGAAAGAACCGGTTAAAATCAAATTTATGCAGAATTCCGCCAACGGCGGAAAGGAAGAGACTCTGAAATCCATGATTGAGGACTTTCAAAAGAAGAATCCCGATGTCGTTGTCGAGAGTGAAATCGTTCCATGGAAAGACTATTTTACCAAGTTGAATATTGTGATCAGCAGCGGCAGCAGCGCTCCGGATGTTTTTGAACTGGGGTATGAAAATTTCGGTCAGTACGCAGCGAAGGGTCTGCTCAAGGAATTGGATGAAGCAATTGCAAAAGACAAGGACTTCAAGCCGGAATCCATAAAGAAGCTGGCTTATGATGCATACAAGTTCAATGGGAAACAAATGGGGGTTTGTACGGATTTCTCAGCAGTTGTTTTGTATTACAACAAGGATTTGTTTGACAGTAAAAAAGTAGCATATCCACAAGGTAACTGGACATGGAAAGATGAACTGGAAGCGGCTAAAAAGCTGACCGATGAAGGAAAGGGGATTTGGGGGTCGGTATCCCCGCTTCAAGCCTATGAATTCTATAAAACCATCGCACAGAATAACGGAAGTATCTGGGGCAGTGACGGGAAAAGTGTGACAGTAAACAGTAAAGAATGCGTGGATGCACTGCAGTGGATGCTGGATAAATCGATGAAATACAAGATATCTCCACGGTTCAGCAGCGATATCTATACTCAGCCCGATGCAGATGTAAATGCCTTTGCAGCAGGAAAGGTTGCCATGCTGAGAACCGGTATATGGAATATGGTGAGATTCACCAAGGATGCAAAATTTAAATGGGATATCGCACTTGAACCGGGAAATACCAAACCGGCGCATCACTTCTTTTCAAACGGCCTGGTTACTTCGAAGGACTCAAAGAATGTTGAAGCTGCCTGGAAGTTCATTAAGTATATGGCGATTGACCCCTATGTAATCAGTCAAAGAATCGAGAAAGACTGGAATGTTCCTGTCGTAAATAACGATGCCATTATGACGGCTTACTTCAAGAAGACGCCTCCGGAGTCCAAGAAGGTGGTCACGGATACCCTTGATTCCCTTGTATTACCACCATTGGGCCCGATACCGGACAAGTGGAACGAAATGACAAAGATCCTTGGAGACGAATTGGATAAGGCCAAATTCGGAAAGCAGAGTGTACAAAAATCACTGGATAGTGCCAAGGAAAAAATCGAAAAGCTTGTTCAAAAGTAAATCTCAATTTTGAAAGAACATTTATACCAATAGGATGGCTGCATGGGACTGCAGCCATCTTCATATAAAACCATAGGTCGAGGAAAAAGTAAGGTCCCACTTCAGTGCTGTAAATATCTCCACCCCGAAGAATTTAAATATTGATCGAGGTGAATCTTATGAAAATCAATTATATCCCTACCGGGAATGAAAGGATAGCAATTCCGGAAATCGTGGAAGCGGATGCCTCCATCCAATCCATAAACTTTCTCCATATGGGCTACAAAGGATTGGTCGAAATCAGGGGAGGAAGCATCAAAGATAGCGCACTCATGCAGCCGGTAATAAAGATTGGCGGCACAAAGAAAGAACTGACGAATATCCACTGGAACAGAGTAAACTACTGGATTCCAAGTTTTGAGGCTGACTGTGGAGAAATTAGGGTCTCAGGGGTGATTATTGCACCGGTCAGCGAAAGAGGTTTTATCTATAGGTTGTCCGTTGTAAACCGGGGTCACATGGAAGCTTCTGTTTCTCTGGGAGTAAGCGGGTCCTGGCAGGAAACTCTCCACACAATTAATGAAAGCAAGCCCATGCATGGGATAAAACATGCCTATGGAAGCGGATGGAACAACAGTTTTGTGTTCGACTTCCGGGATACCGCTCCGGTGTTTTCTCTTGCGCCGATCTATGAAGAGAAAATGGAGGTTGAATTCTATGAGAGAAAAGAAGATGGAAGTATAAGGTACGAGCTGTTCAAGGAATACAATTTACAGCCGGGGGACAGAGGCGCAGTTACTTTCTATTGGGGTCTTGGTTTTGAGGAAGTAGGTGCTGCTACGGCCGCAAAAGAAATGATGAGAAAGGGTTTTGAAAAGGAGTGGGTCGACACCACAAAATGGCTTTCGTGCAGACAAAAAATCTCCGGCAATGGGGTTCTGGACCAGCTTCTCAACATGAACCTGTTCTTTAATTTTTTCTATGCCTCGGGAATCACCTTGGATACTGAAGACTTTGTTCTTGTGACTTCTCGAAGCCCAAGGTACTATGTCAGCGCAGCTTACTGGGACCGGGACAGCCTTTTATGGAGCTTTCCATCCATTCTATTAACAGATCAGGAACATGCCAAAGGAATGCTGGAATACGTTTTTACCCGACAGATAAAAAATGTTGGAATACACAGCCGCTATATAGATGGTACAATACTGGAACCCGGATTTGAACTGGATGAGCTTTGTGCACCTGTGATTGCACTGCATAATTACATTAAACAAACCCAGAATAGTGCTATCCTCACTGAGCGCTATATTATCAAAGGAATTGAAAGGATACTCTCCATTCTGGACAGCAAAAAGAATGAGCGAGCTGATTTATATGAGACCTTTCTCCAGCCGACGGATGACTTGATTGTGTATCCGTACCTGACGTATGACAATGTACTGGTTTGGAAGGCACTATTGTGTATTGCTGAGATGATGGCAGGGGTAAAAGAAGATCAATTTTGTTGTTCATTAAAAGCCCAAGCTGAAAGAATCAAAGAGGCCGTATGGAAGCATTGTATCTTTGAACTCGACGGTAAAAAAATATTTGCATGGTCCACGGATTTGGAAGGCAGGTGGAACGCATACGATGAACCGCCGGGAAGTTTACAGCTTTTGCCGTTTTACGGGTTTTGTTCCAGCGCTGATGAAGTGTATAGGCTGTCTCTTATATACATCT
>JAOAAU010000055.1 GCA_026418695.1 Clostridia bacterium | reverse complement strand
TTCACGCGGCGTTGCTGCGTCAGGGTTTCCCCCATTGCGCAATATTCCCCACTGCTGCCTCCCGTAGGAGTCTGGGCCGTGTCTCAGTCCCAATGTGGCCGATCAACCTCTCAGTTCGGCTACCGATCGTCGCCTTGGTGGGCTGTTACTCCACCAACTAGCTAATCGGACGCGGGTCCATCTTATACCGGATTGCTCCTTTGATCACAAAATGATGCCATCTCGTGATGTTATGCGGTATTAGCACAAGTTTCCCTGTGTTATCCCCCTGTACAAGGCAGGTTACCCACGCGTTACTCACCCGTCCGCCGCTAAGTTCCCTGCAGCACTGAACACTCATACTCTTACCTGCATCTTAGTGTGTTATCACTTGATGAACGCGTGATGCAGAAACTTATAATTGATTTACTTATTATAATGATGTTTCCGCATGACGCTTGGCGTCATTTGGTAAGAGTGCTCAGTGCTGAAGGGAACTCCGCTCGACTTGCATGTGTTAGGCACGCCGCCAGCGTTCGTCCTGAGCCAGGATCAAACTCTCAAATTAATATTGAAAGCTGTTTAGCTCATATACTTTGTCTGGCTTGTAGTTATTACAAGTTTACTCAATTTTTCAGGTTTTAGTTTATGGTTTTGGTTTTGAGGTTTAATCCCCATTGCCTATTCCGAGAACCTATCACCCGAAAAGAATTTACGAGTTCCTTTCGTCACTATTTCACACTGTTTACTTTTCAAAGTCCATTTTCTACCGCTTCGCTCTCGCTTGGCGGAGTTTTATGTTAACACGTGCTTTCGTTTATGTCAACACTTTTTTTCTTACACTTTCTGCCTGCGGTTTCGCACTCCGTTTCTTTCTTTCGTTGTGCTCGTGGCTGACAGCTTGTATACTATAACACCCGCCCATATTGTTTTCAACTGCCAATTTGGGCGAAAATTGGACTGCTAAAGAGTTTGTGTCCGATATGCTCCAAAATCCTCCTGTATACCACTCTATCGTCCAGTATGCTAAAACTCAATCTTTTGTTACTGACTGATAAACTTGAATTCCTTCACATCGAAAAGCCCCAGATCGGTAACCCTGATCTCCGGAATAACCGGCAGCGCCAGGAATGAAAGTGTAATAAAAGGATCAATATCTTTATTAACTCCCAAGGCATAAGCCTTATCCAGCATGACTTTCAATTTTCCCTCAACATATTCGGCCGGTTGATCGCTCATTAACCCAGCAATCGGAAGTTCCAAGGTGTCCACCACCTGTCTGCCGCTTACAACCGTATAGCCTCCGTTCACACGTTTGATCTCCTTGATTGCCAGCAGCATATCTTCATCATTATCCCCTATAACAATGAGGTTATGGGAATCATGGGCTACCGTACTTGCTATTGCACCATTCCTGATATTGAAACCGCATACAATACCCTTCCCTATATTATTTAATGCCTTATGTCTTTCTATGACAGCCAGCTTGGAATAGTTTTCATCAGCGGAAAACAATCCGTTTTCAACACCAACCCTCGCCTTTTCCTTTTTAGTAATCAATTCGTGAGGTAAGACACGAATCACCGTGGTAGCCTCATCGTCGAGCTTGATAGCCAGATCCTCTAAAGTCAAATCTGTAACCCTTACGGTGTTAAATACGTTTTTGTCTTCTACAATATTAGGAATATCTGCTGTCAGCTTTGGATCAGCAACCAGTCTTCCTCGGTAGTACACTTTACTGATATCAAAAGTTTTTAAGTCATTGAGAATGATCAGATCAGCGGAATAACCTGGAGCTACTGCTCCCAATCTTTTTAATTTATAGCACTGGGCTGCATTCCTGGTTGCCATGCACACTGCCTCTATAGGGTCCAAACCTAAAGCAATAGCCTTTTTAATGTTATAACTAATGTGCCCATCCCTGCGTATATCTTCAAGATGCTTGTCATCAGTGCAGAAAACACACCGGTCAAAGCTGACTCCCTTTTGCATCAATCCGGTTACCAGGGTCTCCAGATTTTTAGCTGCAGACCCTTCTCTGATCTGGACGTACATCCCCAATCTCAGCCTTTCCAATGCCTCTTCAACCGTAGAGCACTCATGATCCGTAGAAATCCCGCTGGTCCGGTAAGCATTGAGCGCCTTCCCCGTAAGCGCCGGGGAGTGCCCATCTATAATAGAATAGTCAAAAAGGTCGATTTTCTTGAGCATGGTTTCATCGCCTTCTAGAATTGCATTATAATCCATGACTTCCCCAAGCCCCAGAATCCTGTCAAAGGTCTTGAGAGGCTCCATAAACTCAGGATTCAAGTGTGCTCCGTTATTTTCAAATGGGGTCGCAGGAACACAGGAGGGAATCATGACATAAGCATTCAGCGGCAGCTCCTTCGTACTGTTTAACATAAACATGATTCCATTGATACCGCTCACATTGGCTATTTCATGAGGATCAGCAATAATGGTGGTGGTTCCGTGAGGAAGGATGGCTTTTGCAAATTCTACCGGTGTAACCATCGATGATTCGATATGAAGATGGCTGTCGATTAAACCTGGGCAGATGAATTTACCTGTTGCATCAATCTCTCTTTTGCCGGCATAGTTTCCAATGCCAACAATCAGGTCTTTGTAGATGGCAATATCCCCTTGAAGAATCTCCTTGGTAAAAACATTGATAATATTCCCGTTTTTAATAACCAGGTCTGCCTCCTGCTTTCCTAATGCAACGTCGATCCTTTCATGTTTCAACTTTACGCTCATGCCGATACCCCTCTACTCTTATTTACAATATTTTATTCCCAGGATCAGGTTTTATATATCAATTCCTTCAAGAATTTTGATTTTACTTCTATATAAAGCTAATAAATAAAGATAAAGCTAATAAATAAAGCTAACAAAAAACCTAAAGAGTTTTTACTTTAGGTTTTCCAGGTTCTTTATAAAGGCTTTCTTAGTTAGTCTTCTTTTTGGCCCCAGACTTGATCACCGACAAGAAACAGGTTATTGCCCAGCAGTTCACAAACTCGTTCTTCGCTATAACCCTGTTTGAAGTAAGTTGCTTGAAGCTGGAGCTTCAATTTCAAATCCAGATTTGGACTTTCTTCATTATGAACTTGTTTATGACAATCATGACAAATGTCAATCAAACTTTCTTTGGTCTCACATGCTTTTGTCTTTCCACGCCCATGAATCACATGATGTCGATGCAAGTTGCCTTCCTTCAGGCAAATCAAACACTTTCGCATAATAATCCCCCTTTTTCAAGGAAGCTATTTATCACCACTCCTATGATTCAGACTTTCTGCAAAAAATATTCACTTTTCAGACTCATTTCCCTACTATCGACGCAATATAGAACCTAGTTGTATGAACCATAAACACTAAGTTCTATTCTTAACCCCCGCATCTACGTGTCCCGTAGGAACAACCTTTGAAGCAGGCAGACAGTGGGACCTTGAATCATCAAAGAAAATATGCGGTTTGAACACTTCCAGTACAGGGGTCTTATCAATTCCTCCCATAAAGAATGCTTCATCAATGTTAATACCCCAATGCCGTAGTGTTTTTATGGCACGTTTATGGGACGGAGCATTTCTGGCTGTAACCAGGGCGGTTCGTATTGGCTTGTTTTCAGTGGATTCATAAGCTTTCTGAATCTTATTCAATGCTTCAAGAAAGGCTTTGAAAGGTCCCGGAGCCAGAGGGATATCACAATTCTCCAGTTCATTCCTTTGAAAGGCATCCAGTCCGCCTGACTGAAAGACAGCCTCAGCTTCATCGCTGAAGATTACCGCATCCCCATCAAAAGCAATCCTTAGTTCGTCCGAAGTGTCATTATCAAAATTAACCCCCTTCAATATGGTGGCCGCTGCATAATTGTTGCACAGCGCCAATTGAACGTCGGAAGGCTCCGCCGACAAAAACAAACTGGAGTTAAAGGCTTTCAAATAATCATAAGGTGTCCGGCCGCTGGTAAACGCCGCTCTTGTGATGTCCAATTTGTAATGTTCTATTGAATTGAAGACCCTCAAGCCTGTATTCGCACTGTTCTTGGAAACCAGAATGACTTCAAAGGCATTTTCATCGGAATCAGGGTATTTAACGCCCAGCAGCTTTTGAATTAGCGGAAAAGCAACTCCCGGCTGCAGTACTTCGTTTTCATGGGAAAGTGTGTAATCAATATACTCTTTCAAGTTCTTCTCTCTATAAATTCTATCACTGTCATCCAGGTCAAAAAGTGCTCTTGATGAGATGGCAATGACGATTTTGTTATTGAGGCTTTCCGGCATAAGATTTTCTTCCTTTCATGCTGCTTGAATACAGTTGTGGAATTATTAAGCGTATCTTATTATGACATTCACTTTTAGCAGAAAATATCTATATACAACGCACAAAGCTCTTACATTTCATTATTTTGTGCGCTTGTATCACCTCGATTTATACTGCAATCATCAGTTCTTCCGATGGTTTTTCGCTATTGCGATGGATATAGCTGTTTTTAGTGCTTTTATTATATCATAGAAAATGGAAAGTAAAGTTTCTTAAACAAAAGAAAAGCACCCGCAGGAGTGCTCTTCTCGATTTGGAATCCGTTTGAATATATATCGATTTCATATCGATTTAAACCATTGATCTTTTTATCAGTTTTGTTGAATTCCTTTTCTTGCTACCATAGCTGTCAGATCGGCATATCTGTTGGAAAATCCCCATTCGTTGTCGTACCATGAAACTGCTTTCACCATATTCCCATCAACAACCATGGTTAACAGCCCATCTACTGTTGAAGATGCAGGATCCCCTTTATAGTCTACAGACACCAACGGTTCCTCGGAGTAATTCAGAATCCCCTTCATATTCCCATCCGCTGCTGCTTTCAACACTGCATTGACTTCTTCCTTTGTAACGTTTCTTGCTACTTCAACATTCAAATCAACGATGGATACCACTGCTGTAGGCACCCTCAAACAGTAACCGTTCAATCTTCCATCCAATTCCGGAATGACAAGGCCGATGGCCTTTGCAGCCCCTGTCTTTGTTGGAATAATGGACATTGCAGCCGCCCTTGCCCTTCTGATATCACTGTGCGGCAAATCCAGTATTCTCTGGTCATTTGTGTACGCATGTACGGTAGTCATAAACCCTTTCTTAATTCCGAAGTTCTCATGCAGCACCTTGGCTAAAGGAGCCAGACAGTTGGTTGTGCAGGATGCATTGGAAATAATATGATGACGGTCCGGATCATATTGATCCTCATTGACTCCCAGAACAACCGTGATATCCTCATTCGTCGCAGGCGCTGAAATCAGTACCTTTTTAGCTCCTCCCTCAGTAATATGAACTTCTGCTTTTTCCCTCTTTGTAAATAGTCCGGTAGACTCAAGCACAATTTCTACGCCAAGGTCTTTCCAGTGAATGTTTCCGGGATCTCTTTCCGCCAATATTTTAACTTCTTTCCCATTAATCAACAAAGCGTTTTCCAATGCCTCAACAGTTCCCTTAAACTTCCCGGATACAGAATCATATTTCAAAAGATGCGCTAATGTCTTTGCATCCGTCAGATCGTTGATTGCCACAATCTCTAATTCTTCCGAATACTTTTCCAGTATGATCTTCAAAACATTCCTTCCGATTCTACCAAACCCGTTAATTCCTATTCTCGTACGCATTTTTCATACCTCCTTGAAATTTATTACAATTTGATTATAATAAGAATCAAGACATAAGTGAAATGCATATTCTTTATATCTGTTATAAAGGCAGGTTATATCTATGAACATGGAGTTATATAAATCCTTTTACTATACCGCTAAATACGGAAACATCTCCAAGGCATCGGAGCACTTATACATTACTCAGCCGGCTGTCAGCAGATCCATCAAGCAGCTTGAGGAAGAATTAAAATGCCCTCTGTTTTTCAGGACTTCCAAAGGTGTGATACTGACGCCGGAAGGAGAAATCTTGTATCAGTACGTTGATCAGGCGTTCAGCTTCATCACCACCGGGGAGAAAAAAATCAGCGATGTCAAAAACCTGCTTTACGGAGAAATCCGGATTGGAGTCAGTGATACCTTATGCAAGCATTATCTTATTCCTCACTTAAAACTCTTTAATACGCTCCATCCTGCAATAAAAATCCATGTGATCTGTCCGACCACTCCGGGAATTATCAACCTTCTCAAGTCAGGAAAGATTGACTTCGGAATTATTAATCTTCCGTACAACGATGAACAACTGAATTTTAAAAGTATCATGGAGGTCCAGGATTGCTTTGTAACAGGACAGAAGTACAAATCTCTGAGCCGGAAAGCACAGCCGTTAAGCACAATCATCCAACACCCGCTGCTTTTACTTGAAAAGAACAGCAACTCAAGGCTGTTTATCGACCAGTACTTCAAGACAAACTCCGTATCGGTTATCCCCGATTTTGAGCTTGGAAATATCGATCTGTTGGTTCAATTCGCTAAATATGACTTTGGAATTGCTTGCGTCATTAAAAACTTTGTTGAGGAAGAGTTGGAAAAAGGAAGGCTGTTCGAAGTAAAGCCGATAGAAAAAATTCCTTCACGGCATATCGGTGTTACCTGGCTCAAAAATGTGCCCTTATCACCCGCTGCAAAGGAAATGATCAGCAATCTGGAGTATTTTGAAACAACTGAATTTTAGAGAATTGTTTATTCTTTTATTTGAAATATAAAAATCATTCTACACCTTAGCTGTAGAAAACACACAGCTTCGAGACTTTCCCTTCCTCATTAAAATACCAAACATCGATGACCGGCTTTTCTTTTACTCAGAAATCAATTTTCCCCACGGAGGTAAAGTAATATTTTCCCATTCATCCTTTGGAAGTCCGCAGAATATAATCATGTTCGAACCACTCCTCTGCCAGAATTGCATACTCGTAGGTATCTGCCCAGATCGGGTTTCCGTGCCTGTCGCGTTTGAAATAAATATTCTTTCTCAAGTGTCCTTCTCTTCGCATTTTCAAACGTTCCAGCAGCTTCCACGACGCTGCGTTTTCAGGATTACACATGGCAACAATTCTACGCGCATTTAACTGTTCAAATGCATACTCAACCATTTTCCTGCAGCTTTCTGCCGCGTAGCCCTTTCCATAATACGCAGGATTAAATACATAGCCGATTTCCCAAGTGAGAAATTCCTTTGGCTCTTGTTGTTGAAGATACACATTGCCAATCAATTTATTGTTTTCTTTTAAGCATACCGCCCAAAAAGCATCCTGTTCCGAGCGTCTCTCAGCTTCCCGCCTGCATTCTTCCTCTGTAAATGCAGGATAAGGTTCATACCGAACCACCGCTTCGTTGGAAAGGTATTCATATAAATTCTGCCAATCGTCGCCGGTAAATTTTCTAAGGATTAATCGATCCGATTCCAATATACGCATATTACTCTCCTACTCTCACCAAACTGGATTACCCCGGTTTTCTAAAACTCCGAAGTAATCCTACCATATAATTCCTAAAATCTGAAGAGAAAGAATAATTATTTCAAGTCACGCCATGCTCTGGTTCGGAACCAGCCTCTTCGGGTCATGCGAACAAGCTTACATCTGGAGAACAAATTTTCGCTGTTAAGTTTATTGGAGCATGAGGAAATGGCTCATGTAAATATTTCATCCCGCTTAATTTCTTATAATTTTATGAAATCATCATTGAAGCAAACAATCCTATACTATTTGCATACTCATCCAGTGTTTCGGAAATAATCTTTTTGAGGTGAATTGTGATGAGTTGGAAAAATCTTTTTACAGGAAAAACACCCCCAGGGATTGATTTGAAATACATAAACGAACAGCTTCAGGATTGCCCTGATATCAAACAAAAGAAAGTCTATCTGGATAACAAGCAGGAAGCTTTCTTTTTTTACATTGCCGGCCTTACAGATGCAGACCTGCTTCAAAGGGATTTCATTAATCCTGTTGTTGCCATGGGTTTGAATCAATTATCTAGTGAAACAAGCATACATAATCTCCCCTGCAATGAAGTCACCCTGTTATATGATTCAAAAGCAGTCCTTGATGACCTCATGCGAGGGAATACTGTCTTTGTCTGTACCGCTCTTCCCTTTGCAGTTTCCTGCAGTATTTCATCAATAGAGAAAAGAAGCATTGATGAGCCTGAGACCGAAAAGAACATTCGAGGTCCCCACGAAGGATTTGTAGAGCCAATGGACACCAACCTAGCCATACTAAGAAGAAAAATAAAGAATAACAGGCTCAAATTCAAAACGCTTACCCTCGGTGTTCAGACAAATCAAAAAGTTGCGATCGCATATATTGAGGGCGTCGCGAACATTGAAATCGTTAACAGCCTTTTTGAAAAAATAAGCAAAATAGAAATAGACGGACTTTCCGCCATCGGCTATGTTGAACAGTTGATCACTTCACACCCTTACTCTTTGTTTCCCCAATATTTAGCTACCGAACGACCGGACAAAGCAATGGCAGCCCTCCTTGAAGGAAGAATGGTGATACTGCAGGAGGGAACACCCGTTGTCCTGATCGCTCCTGTAAGCTTTGTTTCATTTTTTCAGGCACTCGATGACTATAGTACTTCATGGATTCATGGATCCTTTTTGCGAATAGTCCGCATTACCGCAGTTTCCCTTGCTGTCATACTGCCCTCTTTATATATCGCCATTACTTCTTTCCATTACTATGTGGTTCCGTTAAACCTGCTGATTCCGCTGGCTGAATCCAGGGCAAAAGTCCCGTTTCCGCCGATTATTGAAGTTTTAATTCTGGAAGCTATTGTCGAGATGATCCGAGAGGCAGCAGTTCGTCTGCCAACCTATATCGGTACTGCCATCAGTGTTTTCGCCAGTTTGGTAATTGGCCAGGCGGCTGTTGAAGCTGGAATCGTCAGTAATTTGTTGATTATTATCGTTGGCGCTTCGGCTGTCGCCTCTTATGTCATCCCTTCTTTCGATATGGCAATGGCAATACGAATCCTGCGCTTTTTCTTTACCCTTGCATCCTCGATATTTGGCATCATCGGTATAGTGATATGTTTTGGATTAACACTGGTCCATCTGGTAAGCATGGAGTCGATCGGACAGCCTTATTTCCTGCCTGTGGCACCGCTAAGCATCAACGGTTTCAAGGATACCATTCTCAGGTTGCCTATTAAAGCAATGGGAAAAAGGCCAAGCATAACCAAAACAAAAAATATGTCCAGAGGTAACAACAATGGAAGGAAGTAACTCAATTAAATCTTCCCAAGTATATTTAGTTATATTTGTTGCACAGACAGGTATTGGTACAATTATGCTTCCATCCGTTCTGGCAAAGGAAGTAGGGCATGACGGATGGATATCGCTGCTGATTACAGGGGGCCTTATCCTACTGTTAAACCTACTGATCGTGATGTTGTTAAGAAGGTATTCAGATAAAGCCATCTATGACATCAATAAACTTATTTTCGGGAAAGTTGCAGGAACCTGCTTTAATGCCCTGCTGGTTTCATATCTCTTTGCGACTACCATAGGAAGCGCCAGTCTATTTAATTATTTTATCAGAATTACAGTCCTTCCCTCAACACCTTCCTGGGCGCTGGCTCCTTTTATTACCCTCCCCTCCTTTTACCTGGTATGGCAAGGCCTAAAACCTATGAGCAGGTTTTTGTTTTGCTCCCTGCTCAACTACTTTATAATCATTATATTGATCGCATTCCTATTTAGACATTTTAGGTTTTCCTTTCTTTTACCGTTGGGAGAGGCAGGCATACCCCGTATATTATCCAGTATCAAAACCAGCTTTTTTGCGTTTATCGGATTTGAGTTGATTGCTTTCTTATATCCTTATATCACCAATCCTCAAAGAGTTTTGAAATTGTATGTTTCTGCGAGTATCACCAGCATGATCTTTTTTATACTGATTGTAATCTCTTGTACTGCAGTATTCGGGGAAAACCTATTGAGCATTTTATCCATGCCTTTTTACAACCTGTCCAGAATATATAATGCACCCATCCTTGAGCGGATTGACCTATATCTTATCGCTTTATGGTTCATACCGATGGCTTGTTCAATGAGAAATTATATATTTGCTGCCTATGATGGTCTCCAGAAAGTATTTAAGTTAAAAAAATCGAGAGTTACCTACACGGCTTTCTTTATTATCCTACTTGCAATCAGCAGCATACCCAAAGATTTCAATCAAGTGCTTATACTCATTGCGACAATCAACATGCTGGGAATAGGTGTGTCCCTATTCCTTGTCCTATGTTTCCTCCTTTCATTTATCCGAAAGAAAGGAGTATGTACAAAATGAAGATGATCATCCGACCTGTGATCATGATTGCAATATGTATCAGTATTCTACTACAGACCGGTTGTTGGGATCAAAAACATTTTGAAGAAATCGGGTTTATTCTTCAAATGGGCATGGAGCTCGATCCAGAGGGCAAAATGCTGCTTTCGGTGACATCTCCGGTAGTTTCACCGGATGTCAAGGGAAAATCCGAATTCCTCCATACCTCTTCCGAAAGTCTTGTGAGATCTTCAAGGGAAAGACTCCGTAATGTTGCGGGTAAGATTCTGCAAGGCGGAAAAATTCAACTTGTTTATTTTTCAAAAGACCTGGCACAAAAAGGAATTAATGAGTTCTTTGAAATATATCTCAGAGATCCTGAAAATCCACTGTTGGCCAATGTTGTAGTGGTGGACGGAAGTCCAAAAGAGATGCTGGAGCTGAGCTTGGACTACAAGGATAAACCACGGCCGGCCTTCTATGTAAATGAACTGCTTTTGGATGCACGCCGGAGATCCAATGCCCCTGAAGCTAGAATTTTTAATTTCAGCATCCTCAGTTACTCAAAAACAATTGATCCTGTAACCCCATTAGTTCGATATGACAAAAAAAATATAGAAGTCATTGGTTCTGCTTTATTCAGTGGAGATAAACTGGTGGGTGAACTCAATACAGACCAGACCATGCTGCTCACTACATTAATGGGGGAAAACGAGGCTGGCGAATATACCTACAGAGGGTCCGCTTTAGATGGAAATGCCAGGATTAGAAAAGGAGCTATCCTATTGGTAAAAGGCGCTAATCGTAAAATTAAAATAGATATCAACCAAAATGTACCCTCGATTGATATTAAACTCCAACTCAAAGCTTTCCTGGATGAATATGCCGGTGCTCACAAGCTGGATGAAAAAGATTTTGAGAAGTCATTGGAACAGGTAATTGCAAACTCTATAAAAGCGGATACACTGAACCTCTTAGCGTATCTAAAGGCTGCAGGGGCAGATCCAATCGGCTTTGGTGAAATCGTCCGGGCAAAACACAACCAGTACTGGAAATCGGTTCAGTGGAAAGAAGTATATAAAAATGCAGTGTTTAATGTGGATGTCAGTATGGACATTGAGACCTACGGGACGATTAAATAGTTCGACCGTATCGTAAACGCTCAAGGATTTTATGCCTGCCAGGCACCCAAAACAGAAAGGTTCCATTCACATTAGTTCGGAACCTTTCTGTTTTTATAGGTTTGTATTGTGAATTATTCAGCTTTCTTCCACCAGCGATTTTCCAGCAGCGGTTTAAACCCGATTGCATAGTAAAACTGTTGTCCTGAACCGACGTAAGCAACCTTTCCACCCATTTCCCCGCACCGCCGTATCCCTTCAAGAACAACTGCCTTCCCCAATCCCATCCTGCGATAATCTGGGTCGGTTGCCACAGGCTCTACAATCGCATAGTCGGTATTGGGATCATACCACATTCCACTGTAAGAAACAAAATTGCCATTGGGAGCCTTTACCGCCATTGTGATGTCCTTATTGAAATCAGGTCCCGACTGCGACTTGATTCTGCCCTGAATCTCTTCATCCGGTACTTCCCCGGGGTGATTGAATCCTCGCCAAAGTACCCTGTTAATTTTATTCAAGTCGTTTTCTTCTGACAAGCTTACTATCGAGTACCCTTCCGGCAAGCTTACCTCAGAAAATTGTCCAGGAATAATAAATTCTGCGGTTTGCTCCAAGTCTTTGGTCTCCTGGAATCCCAAGTCCAAAGCAATCTCCCTAAATTCTTTATCCTTGTCGTCGATATTCATATTGAGTGACCGGTTCCCATGTTCATCTGTTTTTGATAAATACTCAAACGCATATTCCGCCAGCTCCCTCTTCAAGCAGCCAAACTCCGGGGCCATTGAGAACCATGCATCCCCCAGCAACATCTCATAAGTGGCCAGAGCCACAATTTCGCCATCAGATTCCCAGAGTCCGATCTTTGATAACTTCGTCTCATCGAGATATGGCAGGGAAAACATCCATTCCCACCGGTTCCAGAGCCAATTTCCGTATTGGTATCCCGGCTGATAAATTCTCTTAAGAAAATCACGGACCTTGATAAAATCCTCCGTGAACCCGGCTTCTTTTGTGTACTGACGCAGCTTAATACTCATTAAATCCCCTCCTTCATAATGCAAAAAAGCCGTAATGGATAGCAAATACCATTACAGCTTTCTCTGTCAACTGCATTCAAAATCCCGCACCACAAGACACAGGAATGATCAACACATAGTTGGCGCACTGCAAACGATATCCTTAAACCATACCATGAACACAGGAAAGTGAAAACCAAATAAACCTGCTTTATTGACAGGTTTTTAACCACTTTTCCGTTGCACTCGACTGGTTAGATTAAAGAAGAATCATTTTACAATACACTCCTTATTTATTTATA
>JAOAAU010000054.1 GCA_026418695.1 Clostridia bacterium | reverse complement strand
TCATTAACCTTTCAAAGCTTTATTTGAACAGCCCGGGGAAACTAACCCTGGTGAGCTTTTTTGAGACCAAAAATCAGATTGAAAAGAGGATTACGATGATCAAAAGATTTAGAAAGAATAATTACAAAATTACTGCTGCTGCGATCGTTTGCGTCATTGTTGCAAGCGCATTTACGCTTACAATCGCTTTGAGTCCTGACAGTGCCGAAAAGGAAAAAGTTCATCAGATGGATACCCAAGATACAGCCGCCATTGTAACACCGAAGGAACAACCACAAAAAGAGGAGAGCAAGTTTCTGATAGATGATGCTGTAAAAGTGTATAGCGATATAAAAAAGGTAGAGCAGGTTGCAGGATTCAAATTCAAGGTACCGGCCTATATGCCGGTAGGGTATAAAGCCGATGGATTTCAACTGTTGAAAGCTTCAAAAGAAGCCAATGTTCTGAAAGTATTTTATAGAACCGAGAATAATAAAAAACGCAGTTTCAGTTATGAGTTTCTAACCTCTACAATAAACCTCTCGAAGTTTTTACCGGAAAACGCCAGGAATCAATTTATTGGAGAAGCGGACAAAATAAATGTCGACATTGAAAGTAATTCCACCGCTTTCGATATCGGTGCATTAAAAGGTTCAAAGCTTACAATAAAACAGGTCTTCAAGGGACCAAAGCCTTTGGAAATCGTAAGTACATATTTTGTATGGCAGGATAAGGAGACAGAGTGCGCTATCAAATATAATGAGACTATTAAAAATTCTAGCGGAACAACTACGATTTGGCTGGATCTTCCCCAGAAAGACGTTGAAAGGATTGCATTATCCATTCAGTATCCGGATGAGAAGCTGGAAAATTCGATTTATAAAGGGTTGAGCCCTGAGGTATCCACTGAAATAGCACAATTGCCCATTTACGATAAGGAAGATTTGCAAAAAGCCAAAGGCATGCTGGGGTTTAATCTGAAATTTCCAATCAATATTCCCGGTGATTTCAAAGCAACTATGGCTCATGTAGGCATTACCGCGAATTCTGATATAAAGAATAAGAAAATATTGTATGAGCTTAATATGGTCTACCGTAATGGAAAGAGTTTTATTGCCTTTACCCAACGAAAGGACGGTGCTGTTTATGATGAAGCCGCTCGAAATGGAACTATCGTATTTAAAAATGGTGGACCCAATTCACCACAAATGATAAAAGTAGAATCCCTAAAAGGGTATGAAAAGGCAGTGTTTCGGTATGAACTCAGACCGGAAGTTATTGTTTATACGTGGAAAGAGGATGGCTTCTATTGTGAAGTATCTTTCATAGATTGCCAGGACAATGTGGAGGATGCACTTAAAAGTATAATTGATGAAAAACCGTATAAGCTTGATTAGTTGAAGTGATAGAAAAATGGATAAAAAGAAGTTATCAAGTTCATGAACTTGATAACTTCTTTGCTTTTATAATGCTTTATAAAGCTAGCCAACTTGGACACTGATGTAAGGCGGGCACAAACTGCTTCAGTGTGGACATAGCTTATTGTTACTATCTTATTCGTGCCAATTATTGAATAATATGGAATGTTTTTATATAATTTGATTAATCAAAAATGCTATTTCTATCACTAGAATACAGCGCTGGGATTGTGGACTCAACCATATCGCTTCACAAATGCAGTGGCTATGTGAATTACACGGGACATCCTTACGCTTTATTGATCGAACTGTACGGTGAAGTAATAATATTAAAATTTATTTTAGACTCATGGAGGATGCAGTTGTTTAAGAAATTGATAATTTGTTTGCTAATCATTGCTGGGCTCTTAACGTATGCTTATTACTGGGCATTTATTGATATGGGGCGGTTGCCTAAGGGTAAACTGATTTCTGAAGCACAGTCTCCCGACGGAACGTATACAATAAAAGCTTATTTATCTGATGGAGGAGCGACTACTTCATACGCTGTCTTAGGGGAGTTGAACTTTAATACGATCAAGAAAAAGCCTCAAAATATTTATTGGAATTATAGAGAAGATTTTGCAAATATAAAATGGGTTGATAATGATACGGTAATGATTAATGATCATACATTAAATGTGCCTGCCGACAGGTTCGACTATAGAAGAAAACATTAGTGCATTAAAAAATAACCGGCTCATAGTATTCTATAGTATGAAATATTTGGAGGTAGAAAATGATCATTGAGCTAAAAGAATTATCAATGGATGATGGCAAAGACATATTTGACATGATAAAAGAAATAGGTCCGGGAGAAAACGGTTATACAAATACTGGTTATGATATGGATTACCAATCATTTTCCGGGTATTTGCAAATGAATTCCGATATGGCCAAAGGCATTAATCTACAGCCGCAATTTGTTCCTCAAACGATGTACTGGCTGTTCGTCGATAAGAAACCTGTAGGAGCAGGTAAATTAAGAGATCACCTTAATGATAACTTGAAAAAGAATGGCGGACATATTGGATATACCATTCGGCCTTCTGAGAGAGGAAAAGGGTATGGCGTTCTAATCCTGCGCGAATTACTTAAAAAGGCAAAAGAAAAAGGGATAGAAGAAGTACTGATTACTTGTCGGGAAAGCAATATAGCTTCAAGAAAAGTGATTGAACATAATGGCTGTGAATTGGTTGAAATAAACAATCAACAATGTTATTGGCGAAAAAGACTTGGTTCCAGCATTTAATATATAAGAATTATGTATTATTAAAGTTTTATAGAGGAGGATATCAGTTATGTATAAAGAAAGACACGAATTACAACCTATTGATTTCGGAGGACTAAAAATATTTGACTATACCGCCGATCTCAGTGACAACAAATCTTCTTTTGCAATTATCGACGTACCCGGGTTTTGCAGCCACAAGACAGCCTATTCAAAACAGTCTGACAAATACTACTATGTTATTTTGGGAGAAGTGGTATTCACTATTGAGGGGAAAGAATACATGCTTAAAGAAGGAGACTTTTGTTTGATTGAAAAAGGGAAAAAGTTTTCATATGTTAACAACAGTGAAAAGGAAGCCAGATTAGTATTGGTACATACGCCAAACTTCAACCTGGAAAATGAAATTTTCGTTGAAGAATAAGGTAAACATACTATTTCTCAAGATTATAATGCAGATTGGAGAATCAACTGGTAGAATAAGAATAAAGCAGTTTGTAGGATACTGAGGGGTTTGTGAATGAAAACAGATTGCATCTACCAATATATCAGGAGTATTGAATTAAACAGGGATAAGGTACCTGATTTCTCAAAATACCCATTTTGCCTGCCTGCAATAAAAAATCTGCGCACATTGGACTTCCATCGTGACGTAACATTTATTGTAGGTGAAAACGGGTCCGGAAAATCAACCGTATTGGAAGCCATCGCGGTTGCATACGGATTTAACGCAGAAGGTGGAACAAAGAACTTTAATTTCTCATCCAGAGATACCCATTCCGAATTGAATCAATACATACGGGTGGTGAAAGGGGCAAGAAGGCCGAATGACGGATTCTTTCTAAGAGCAGAAAGCTTCTATAATATGGCCACCACCATTGATGAACTGGATGCTGAACCGTCTTTCGGGCCACCCTTGATAAGTTCATACGGAGGAATCTCATTACACGAGCAATCCCATGGGGAATCCTTCCTGGCAGTCTTTTCAAACCGGTTCAGGGGCAACGGGATCTACATATTGGATGAACCTGAGGCTGCGCTGTCTCCCTCGCGTCAGATGGCGATGATCACCCGGATGCATGAACTGGTAAAGAATGGGTCACAATTCATCATAGCGACCCATTCGCCAATTTTGATGGCATATCCCAATGCACGGATCTATGAAGTCAAAGAGCAATTTGAGACTGTGAAGTATGAAGATACGGAGCATTACCAGGTCATGCGCACTTTTATCAATGACACGAAGAGGATGTTGAACATCCTGATGGAATAATTGCATAATCTCCTATTATTGAGCAGTTTCTTTTTTGAGTCTCCACATTGCCAGAGCGAAGCTTCCGCAGCACATCGCTGTAAAAAGGACAATGACAGGCAGAAGATATATAAACGAGATCATTTGTCCAAATATCAAGCTTCGCAGAACGTTAATAACATGTGTAAACGGATTGAGGTTGATAGCGATCGCAAGCCCTCCGTGTAAGTTTTCGGTAGGGAAAAGCGCTGAGCTCAAAAAAAAGACAGGCAGGATAATTGCAGTCATGATGGTCTCATAAATCACTTCATTCGGCAGGAAGAGACTGATGGCATAGGCGAGACTCGATAAAAAAAATGCAGTCAAAAAGATCAGCAGCATCATGAGGGCGATACCGGCAATGCCGGACGCAACTTTTACCGAGAAAAAAAGACTCACAATGCACAAAACGGTTACTTCAATAAAGGAAACCAGGGTGGCTTCCAGCATTTGTCCAAGCACGATAGAGCTTCGGCTCACAGGGGAGATCAGTACTCTGTAGAAGCTGCCGCGGGATTTCATAATATAGTTGATGATCCCTCCGCTGCAGCAGGCAGAAAACGTTACAAGCACGATAACACCGGGCAGGATGAAAGCAGTGTAATTGCTGATTCCCGTATTCTGCATTGTCTGGCCTGCAACAGCGCTATACATCACGAGCCAAAGCAGTGGCTGCAGCATTGTAACTGCGATGGAAATGGGATTTTGAAAACGCCATTTCAAATTTCTCCATAGAATATTTAACATACCCATCCCTCCTCTCTTGTTTCTCCTGAACCTGTGATTGCCAGAAAGACATCTTCCAGGCTGGGTTCTGTGATTTCGATTGCATCAAATTCTACATGATGCTCCAAAAGCCACTTGTTCACAGAAGTAAAAGCCGCCCTGACATCCTCCGCACCTGCAAAAACAGAATTGTTCCTCACGCTGGCGAACTTAATGAACCTGGTATGGTGAAGGGCATCTTTGTATTTTCGTGCCTCTGCAGCAGCAGGGAAGGTAATGCGAAGCAGGTTTTGACGGATATAGCTGCGTAAGGAAGCCGGGCTTCCCTGGGCTAATTCCTTTCCATCCTTCATGATGCAGATGGTATCACTCAATTGGTCTGCTTCCTCTAGGTAGTGAGTTGTAAGGAAAATCGTTGTGCCATATTCTTCCCGTATTTTCAGCAGCATTTTCCACATGGCTTTTCGTGAATCAACATCCATCCCTACGGTGGGTTCATCCAAAAACAGAATCTTTGGGAACGAGACCATATTCATCGCGATGTCCAGCCTTCGTTTTACCCCGCCCGAGTAAGAGGATGTAGGGTACTTCAGATACCCGGAAAGTTCAAAGCTTTCAATTAGAGAATGAATTCTTTCTTTTGCCGCCTGCGGGTCTACTCTATAAAGCTTGCTCTGAAACATCATATTTTCCATCAGTGACAGGTGCTCATCAATCGAAACACGCTGAGCTACACAGGCAATCTGAGTGCGAACCCAGGCCGGTTCCCTGCACAAATCTTTACCCAGCATGGTGACCTTCCCGGATGAGGGTTTATAAAAGGTGGTGAGGATATTAATCAGCGAAGATTTGCCTGCACCGTTGGGGCCAAGCAGAGAAAAGATTTCCCCGCTGTTTACTGTCAGGCTTAAATCATCCAGCGCTCTGACGCCATTCTTATACTGCTTGACCAATTTGTTGACTTCAATTGCCGGCATGCTATGCCTCCTCTTTGATTGGGAATAGGATTTCTGTAATATACTTGCTGGGATTTCCTTTGAACAGCATTCCCGGTCCTTTGATATAGACCTCACGGAATGGCGGCTGTAAAGTAAGTTTCTTTTCCTGCGCGTAGCGGTCGATGGCTTCATAGGCGTGATGCATGGTTTCATAAGGGCCAACATGCATCACGCTAAGGGCTTTTATTCTTGGCATTTCCTTGACCGTAACTCCGTTACAGTCTGGGGTTTCCGCAGTAGGGACACACAATTCCATTTCACCGATTTTGGTTTCTTGGTCCACCACATGATAGCAGAAAAAGGGTGCTCCGTTAGCCTTTCCCCGGATCGATTTAAATACGGCGGGAAACACTTTTGATGCGCCGGTAACAATTCCTTTGTAGCGCATGACAGCGACTCTGATGGGCTCAATATCCTTAACTCCTACTTCGTAATTCATTGCTTTTCCTCCTTGATATTATTCTTTCTTAACAGCTATCCAGACTTCAGAATGCCCGCCTTTTAAATTCGGGTTACTGATGGGATAGACTTCTATATCCGGTAATTCGGCATACTGATATCCCGAAAACGGAAGCCATTCCGTAAGAAACCGCTTGAAGATGGTTTGGACGGATTCTTGAAAGTGTCCGTCACATTCGAAGATTACCCAGGTAGCCGCCGGAATGCTGAATTCCGTCATTCCTTCCGGTACAGGCGCATCTGTGGTTGCTGCGATATAATAGTAGATGTCTTGTGGGTTTTGATAAGCTGTAACGCCTAAGATCCCCTGAGGGCTTTGATTGGACAATTTGCATACTTCTGAAAATAAATTGCTTTTTAATGTTGCATCCCAGAAGGCAGGGACCGTTTTGAAATTTAGTTCGATATCTGCTTGAATAGCAGTTCTGATCCCAACAATCCGGATAGGGTCCTTTGTCTCAACCCGATACTTCATACCTTCACCTCCAGTAACATGAATAGAAAAACTAATGCGGGGATAAGCGTTTAATAATGTTCCTTCCTTACGGGCAGCCGTAGGCGCTACTCCGTGAACACTTTGAAATGCACGATGGAATGAGGTGGGGGAATCATAACCATACGTGGAAGCAATGTCCGTAACTTTTTCTTCACTCCGCTGCAAATCAAAAGCAGCTTTTGTCATTCGCCTGCGACGAATATAGTCGGATAGCGGAATGCCGGCTACATAGGAAAACATCCGCTGAAAATAATAGGTGGAACAGCAAGCAATTTTTGCGGCTTCATCATAGGAAATATCACCATCCAGATTATTTTCCAGATAATCAATGGCCTGGCTCAGCTGCTTCAACCATTCCATATCATCACCTCCTTATGTTCAAGTGTAGCACAATAAAAATTTTATATCTTCTCTTTTGATGTCCGGTTTTGTGAACAGATGGAAAGGTGGAATTACGGAATGAATATGTCATTCCAAACGCACAATCCTATTGAAAAGTTGCATCCTGAATACTATAATTTTTTTATAGCCCTATCCCGTACTGAAGGAGATTTTGCATGGATCATACTGAAAACAAGGTTGAATCAAAGGAAGAACTGTTAAAAAGGCTTAGACGAATCGAGGGACAGGTAAAAGGGATTCAAAAAATGATCGAAGAGGGGAAGGAATGTTCCGAGGTTTTGACGCAGATTGCGGCAGTTCGGGCTGCCATCAATAAGGTCGGCGGTCTGATCCTGGAGAAGCATTCACTGGCATGCATCCAAAATGCAGTTTCCTGCGAGGAGAAGGAGAATGCATTGAATGAACTTGCAAAGGCCATGCAAAGCTTTATGCGGTTTGTAGATTAAAGATATCATGAACTTTCTAGTTGAAAAGGGAATCATAAGAGCCGGAATCATTCGGGTCTTTTTGTTTATCTTTTGTGCCTGCAATGGATTCTTCATGGAATTAAGGCATAAACTATATTGGAAGTTTATTGAAAATCAATAAAGTTTTTGTTACTATATACCTGTAGGGGGTATATAACTATTAAGAAATTTTACTTTTAAGAAGGAGGGAATAAAGATGTCAGTTAAAGTATATTCAACACCCACGTGTCCATGGTGTACGGTAGCAAAGAAATACCTGTCATCTAAAAATGTTGAGTTTGAGGATATCGACGTATCAAAGGATAGAGAAGCAGCCATGGAAATGGTGCAGAAATCCGGCCAGAGAGGTGTTCCGGTAATTGATGTTCATGGGAATATCATCGTAGGGTTTGACCAGGGAGCGATTGATCGTTACCTGGAGGCATAGAAAGGTAACTTGGCGTAACAAAAGGGAATGCATGGCTGCACTCCCTTTTTCGTTTTTATGGAGGGGAAAGGCAGAACTCCGGATGATCTATGGATTATTTTGATTTAAGTCCACTCTATAAACTCCATCATTGATCCATTCACCTTTCAGAAAATTCCTGCCTTTAATCACTACTTTGCTTTCGTCAATTTCTATATAAAGTCCCTGGCTTCCTTTCACTTCCGTTGATTTTCTGCCAACCGTATTATTTTCCCAACGAAGCGGACGATGGACTGCCCCGGTATGTACTGCGAGGAAAGGTTGGGTTTGATAAGCGATGTTGTTATTTTCCAGATACGTATGTGTATGAGAGGAGAACAAGATCACCTCGGGATATTTGGAGAGGATATCCTTCAATTCATTCCTTTGTTTTGTTCCGGCATAGGGCTGATGCAGCAAGACAAAGATCGGCTTACCCGGTTTATAGCCTTCTGCAAGTTTATCCTTGAGCCAATTCAGCTGTTCATCGGAAATGAATGCCTGTACGGAATTCACATCGGAAGTATAAGTTCTTTCCGAGCCTAAGGATATGAAGTGGTAATCTTTGACCCAGTGGTCGTGATAGACTTTTTTTTCACCGGAAAAGGTCAAATATCTTGATCTGAATGTTTCTGCCTCCGATAAGGAATTTTGGCCTTTTTTGTAATCAAAAAACTCATGATTTCCTATGTTTTTTATGACGGTTTTGGGAAGCAGTTTTTTGTTTTCTGTAAGACAATCATTGATCGTGGTATATTCCTTTTCAAATCCCTCATCTACAATATCTCCGTTCAGCACTAATAAATCCATTGTGGGATTTACACTCCAAAAATCTCTTAACGCATTCGTCAGTTCTGCCGCATTGGTGTGAACGTCACCGATGACACCAAAGGCTAGCTTTGAACTGGGTGGTTGAACCGGAACATCGTTTTTTTCGAGGATTGCATTTGATTGTTTTGGTGTCATCGAATTTTTTATCAATAGAAATAGCATTACCGCAGTAAGAATGAATGCTATCATTCCTATTATCTTTTTCATAAATGAACTTTCCTTTCTAATTCGCTTGTCCATTTTCCGTGTTTTCATAGGAGGAATCATTCTGATATTGGTTGATGGTATTTTGTTGAGTCTCCATATTTGAAAGGCCACCCATGACAAACTTGCTGCAGATAACAATCGTGCCTACCAGCATTAACGCGGACAGAATGATGCAAATACGCCAGGTTGCGGGTGACTCGAAGAGCGAAAGACTTTTCATTTCTTCATCGGTGGAGTATTTATACTTCTGTCTTTGGTAAAAATAGTTTACGATGGAAACGAACAAACAAAGTAATACGGCTACCGACAAGAATACCAAAATCATACGATCACCCTTTCCGTGATATAAAACTATTATATCAATTACGACAGCATTATCCTATTATCTCAAATAAGAAACTTTGACTTGTTTTGAAAAATTATAGGTTTCTCTTCCGACTTATTTTTAAAATAGTATTGGCAGATCAATGCGCACAGAATGCTATTACTTTGTAACCAGAAATATAAGAATTTGGGAGGTTGTTAATTAAATGGATGATAGCATTTGAAGTGTAATTAAATTAAATCATAATTAACCCAAAGTAAATTAAATTCATTCATATACAATTACATATTGACAAATAAAGTTTCTGATAATAGAATGAAACTAGAGAATAGTATTTGTTGTTTTATGCACAAAAAAAGGATAACACTAGTCGGAGATATAGATTGAAGAGGAGGGCATTATGTCAGATTACAAAATTGCGGATTTGAGCTTGTGGGAATGGGGAAGAAAAGAAATCGAAATTGCAGAAAAAGAAATGCCGGGTCTTATGGCGATCAGAGAAAAGTATGCAAAGGAACAGCCGTTAAAAGGCGTTAGAATTTCCGGTTCACTGCATATGACCATACAAACGGCAGTCCTGATTGAAACACTGGTAGCTCTTGGTGCCAATGTAAGATGGGCTAGCTGTAATATATTCTCAACACAGGATCATGCAGCTGCTGCAATCGCAAAAGCAGGTGTTCCGGTATTCGCATGGAAGGGTGAAACCCTTGAAGAATACTGGTGGTGCACAGAGCAGATGCTTACATTCCCGGGCGGACTTGGGCCACAGTTGATTGTTGATGACGGCGGGGATGCTACGCTGCTCATTCACAGGGGATATAAAGCAGAAGACGATGCATCCATTCTGGATGAACCTACAGATAACCATGAACTTCAGATCATCAATGCGCTGCTGAAGGAAAGTCTCAAAAAGGACAGTCAAAGATGGCACAAGGTAGTGAAAGAATGGAAAGGTGTTTCCGAAGAAACTACCACAGGGGTTCACAGACTTTATCAGATGGTGGAAAGAGGAGAACTTCTCGTTCCTGCCATCAATGTTAACGACTCTGTTACCAAGTCAAAATTTGACAACCTCTATGGCTGCAGAGAGTCCTTGGTAGACGGAATAAAGAGAGCAACCGATGTCATGATCGCAGGAAAAGTTGCTGTTGTATGTGGCTACGGCGATGTAGGTAAAGGTTCAGCACAATCCTTGCAGGGTCTCGGAGCAAGAGTTATTGTAACTGAAGTTGACCCGATCTGTGCGTTACAGGCAGCCATGGCAGGGTATGAAGTGAAAACTGTTGAAGATACTCTGGGCATTGGTGATATCTATGTAACAACCACAGGAAACAAAGATATCATTACAATTGATCATATGAAAAAAATGAAGGACCAGGCCATTGTTTGCAACATCGGCCACTTCGATAATGAAATTCAGATGTCCAAGCTGAATAATTATCCAGGGATCAAGAAAGTGAACATCAAGCCTCAGGTAGATAAATATATCTTCCCGGAAGGGCATGAAATATTTATCCTGGCGGAAGGAAGACTTGTAAACCTTGGCTGTGCTACCGGGCACCCATCCTTTGTAATGTCCAACAGCTTCTCAAACCAAACTCTTGCACAGATTGATCTGTGGAAGAACAAGGATAAATATGAACCAAAAGTTTATATTCTACCGAAGCACCTGGATGAAGAAGTTGCAAGACTCCACCTCGAAAAGATTGGCGCCAAGCTTACCAAGCTGACCAAAGAACAGGCTGATTATATTGGGGTTCCCGTAGAAGGACCATACAAGCCGGATCATTACAAATATTAATCGGTGTTTCGGCAAGAGGCAGTTGTATTTGAAAAAAATTAATATATTACCAAAACCCTCTCTTCGGAAGTACTTCTGGAAAGAGGGTTTTTTGCTTAAAATAACAAGAATAAAGTATCTATCTGCTTACGAAAACAAGCATAATGCTGATTTAAAGCATTTCAGCTTCCGGAATCAGCCGGGGATATCCAGGCTTACAGTTTGTTAATTATTGTATGAGTTAGAAAAGTTGTATATAATTTTTACAAATCAAAAAAACCAGGTTTGAATTAATTTGAATCTTCTGTTGTTTAGGGTGAAGGAATCATTACTTTAGGATGTACCATTCGGGAGGGATATTGATGTTGCGTGAAGATGAGCTGAGTTATAGAGAAAGGATTATCGCTGAAGCGAAAGCCGATGGTTTGGCAGATGGTATTTGCAAGATTGTTTTTTATAACCGTGAGCAGGTCAGTTGGACACCGGTATCAGAAGAAAAGCTTATTGATCCGTATGGAGTCTTTCCGAATGAGTCACGCGGAGTTGTTTCGGGATGGATATCAAAAGCATATAATTTGCTTGATAAAAACTATGATGTGGCAGATGCTTTATTTGATTGCAATGCTGCGAGGCAGCGCCAGGATCCTGAAGCCATAAAAAAAGCAGAGGGAAAATTCCATGAAATCCGCAATCAGTTTGTTTCTAATAATCCTGGGTTCAGCGAGGAGCTGTATGATCGTGCGATTCAAATGGGAATTAGAAAGGTTTTTCGTTGATGGGATTCTATTACTTGAGTCCCCAAACAAATTCAAGGCTATTAACAAACCATTGAACTTGTTGATGAGACCATTGCGTTGAATGATTCCTTTAAAGTGGAAGGGGTGTGACAAAAAGGAATGTATTCATTGGCTTAATAGTTTGTTTTCACTAGCCTTAATTGTTGTTATTTATAGTTTCGTCAATAAGTATCGCAGCTTATAAAATTTTCCTATATAAAAAAGCTCATTTTGCAGGGACGGGAAGAAATTTTTACCTTATGAATGAAATTTCTTAAAAATTTTTTGTGAAAAAGAAGGATTCTCTAGAAAAATGTAGAATAACATTTACTATAATAAACATATCTGTTTACTTCTCCCCAGAAGTGAAGCCATAGTATGGAACGACTCTCCCCTGTTGCATAGTATGGCTTTTATTCTGCAAAAGCATTGATAAAATATGGCATCAGGAGTATAATATAACTATAAAGTTGAATAAGTTTTTTACTCTGCATCTCAAGGGGAGAAATGCAGAGTATAATATTAAAGAAAGCATCCGAAACCGGGTGCTTTCTTAATTTTTCTCGAGAAATCTGGAAAGTCTTTTTTTATCTCTCTTTTAATCCGTCCTCTGGGATTATCCTTTACACTAAAGCTCCATGGGCTTATAATATAGATGCGAACGTATGTTTGTGATACCTGTAAAAGTTTAAAATTTTTTGATTTCAGGGGAATGGTGGAAAAGATAAAATAAATGCCAACAAGCGATATTAGAATATCTATACGGAATCTGGTGGAGTTTACTCTTCGTTCAGGGGATATTGACAATCGTTTTATCAGCAGCAGTAGAGCTCTGGAGGGAACGAAATTACATCAGAAGGTTCAGAAGTCAGGGATTGAAGGCTACCAAGCCGAAGTGCCTTTGACTTACTGTTTTGAATATATGGGATTCTCATTGACCCTCGAGGGCCGCATTGACGGCGTCATTCAGGAAGGCTCGAGCATAGTGATCGATGAAATAAAAACGACTCCCATGCCATTAGAGTTTATTGATGAATCCTATAATCCTTTGCATTGGGCACAGGCTAAATGCTATGCCTATATTTATGCTGCGCAGAATGCTTTAACTCACATTGACATTCAGTTGACCTACTACCAAATCGATACGGATGAGATCAAGCGGATCAGAAAACACTTTGCTTTTGACGAGGTCAAGGAGTTTTTTTATGCGCTGATGGACAGGTATCTCGTTTGGGCGACGATCACCCGTGATTGGGAGGTTCAGAGAAACAGCTCAATTAAAGATCTGAAATTCCCTTTTGAGAAGTATCGTGCGGGTCAGCGGGAATTGGCCGTGGCCGTTTATAAAACGATTTCAGAGGAGAAGAATCTGTTTGTACAAGCCCCGACCGGGATCGGGAAAACTATTTCAACCTTGTTCCCTACAGTGAAGGCCATGGGAGAAGAAAAAGCGACAAAGATTTTTTATCTGACGGCAAAAACCATTACCAGGCAAGTGGCGGAAGAAGCCTTTGAAAAAATGAGGGAGCAGGGACTAAGCTTCAAAACGATCATATTAACAGCGAAAGAAAAGATATGTTTCAAGGAAAATGCAGTCTGCAATCCGGAGAACTGCGAGTATGCAAAAGGGCATTATGACCGGGTTGACAAGGCGATTATGGAGATCTATACCAATGAACAGTCTTTTACAAGAGAGATTGTAGAAAAATATGCTCAAAAGTATCAGGTATGTCCCTTTGAGCTTTCTTTGGACTTGGCGATATGGTCCGATTGCGTTATCTGTGACTACAACTACGTTTTTGATCCAAGGGTCTATTTAAAAAGGTTCTTTCAATTCAATACAGGGGACTATATATTCTTAATCGACGAAGCTCACAACCTGGTGGACCGGTCGAGAGAAATGTTTTCGGCGGAACTTCAGAAGAGACCGTTCCTGCAACTGAAGAAGGTGTTTAAATCAAAAAGGCCGAAGCTCTCTAAAGCACTAAGTAACGTAAACTCCTTGCTGCTTGAAATGAAAAAGAGTTGTGGAGAGGAGAATTATACTTCGTCCAAAGAGGAACCGAAGGAAATATATCCATTACTGAAAGAACTGGTGAAAGAGGCAGAGGCTTGGCTGTCCGGAAGTGATAAGTCAGAAGGCTATGAGGAGTTATTAAACCTTTATTTTGAACTTCTTGCGTTTATCAAAACGACGGAGTTGTATGATGAAAGGTATGTTACTTACGTCGAAAAGGATCAATCCGGTGTAAAACTCAAACTATTCTGTCTGGATCCGTCCTTCTTACTGGGAGAGGCTTTAAAAAGGGGAAAGGCCGCGATCTTTTTCTCGGCTACCCTCACACCCATTGACTATTATATAGACATACTAGGCGGTAGTGATTGTGATTACAAAATGCAGCTAAATTCGCCATTTGAGCGGGATAATCTATGCCTGCTGGTATCTAACACGATTTCAACCAAATATAAGGAAAGAGAAAACAGCTATACGGAAATTGCCAAGTATATTCATGCAGTAATTCACCGGAAACCGGGAAACTATATGGCTTTCTTTCCGTCTTACAAATACATGAATGAAGTGAACCTCAGATTTGAAGAACTGTATCCGGGAATAAAAACGCTGCTGCAATCCAATATCATGACAGAGGAAGAACGAGAAGCCTTTCTCGATAACTTTAAATCGAAAGCAGAGGGAGCGTTGGTGGGATTTGCCGTGTTAGGTGGGATTTTCTCCGAAGGGATTGATCTAAAAGGGGACCGGTTACTGGGGGCTATTATCGTAGGCGTTGGACTGCCTCAAATCTGCCTGGAAAGAAATATCATGATGGAATATTTCAGAAAGAAAAACGGGCTTGGATATGAGTATGCCTACGTTTTTCCGGGGATGAACAAGGTGTTGCAGGCGTCCGGAAGGGTGATCCGCTCGGAAACGGACCGGGGGATTGTCCTTTTAATTGATCAAAGGTTTTCTGATTCTCTCTATCAAAGGCTTTTTCCCGCCCATTGGCAGCATCAAAAAGGGGTAAAAGGCATTGAAAGCTTAAACTCTGCTTTAAACAACTTTTGGAAGGAAATAAAAGCGTAAAGGCCGTAACGATTAAATGCAAATTCAATCAAAAGTTAGTGAATTGCTGCAATCAAAAGCTAAACATATCCATTCATCCAGGGGAAGTTCAAGTGTTCCAGTTCGAACCACTGTATGAAATTGGACAGCAAAGCATCACATAAAGCAAAGTTTATCAACAGATAATAGAATTATACCTGTGCATCCAAATCGTCTTTGAATGGTTTCGATGCACTTTTTATTTAGGAGGAATCATCGGATGCCCGTGATAGAGCTTCAGAATCTGACAAAGTACTATGGTAAGCATCGAGGGATTAAAAATATCACGTTTGATATAAAAGAAGGAGAAATATTTGGCTTCATAGGCCCAAATGGCGCAGGAAAAAGTACTACGATAAGGATATTGCTGAATTTAATCTATCCCTCCGGCGGGAAAGCTTATATCTTTGGTAAGAATGCTGTGAAGAACTCGCTGGAAATACGCAAGGATATTGGGTATCTGCCCTCGGAGGTGAATTACTACGATGACATGCGGGTTTTTCAACTTCTTCAGTATTCTCAGGCTTTCTACGGGAATGAAAACCCAAAGAAGATGAAAGAACTGGCGGAGCGGCTGGATCTGAACCTCAACAAGAGAATTGAGGATTTATCCCTGGGGAATAAAAAGAAAGTCGGCATCATTCAGGCGCTGATACATAGTCCAAAGCTTTTAATACTGGATGAGCCAACCGGAGGACTGGACCCATTGATACGAAGTGTTTTCTTTGACCTTTTGAAAGAGGAAAACCAAAAAGGAGTTGCGATTTTCTTTTCTTCCCATATTCTCTCGGAAGTACAAAGCATGTGCAGCAGGGTTGCGATTATTAAAGAGGGTGAATTGATCAAGGTTGAGAGCGTAGAAAATCTGATCAAGAACCAGTTCAGGAAGGTTACCGTGACGTTTGAGGGGCAAATGGAAAGCGGGTTTAATATTGAAGGCGGAAAGAAGCAAGAGTGGGAAGGAAATACGGTGCATCTCCTGTATGGAGGAGATATCGGTAATATGATTCAGACCTTGAGCAGAGTACAGGTCAGAGACCTGCTGATCGAGGAACCTTCCCTGGACGAAGTCTTTATGCACTATTATGAGAATTGAGGAGGGGCAGGCATGATGATATTCAGACGAGAAATTCAAAGGAATCTGAAGGGATTGATTATCTGGACGCTTGTAATCGGTGGGCTCACCATTCTGAACCTTATGATGTTTCCGGATGTGGCGAAGCAGCAGGCAGCCATAGATCAGCTTATAAAGCAGCTCCCTCAGACCTTGATTAAAGCTTTTGGAATGGATAAGCTCAGTATGGCGGACCCAATGGGCTATTATGCTACAAAGGGATATCTGATGATCATTCTGTTTGGAAGTATCTATGCAGTGATGCTGGCCGGAAATATGCTCTCGAAAGAGCATAATGAAAAGACAATCGAGTTTTTATTATCCAACCCGGTAAAGAGAAGTGGAATTATCACACAAAAACTTTTAGCCATCTTCACAAACCTGCTGATTTTTAATCTGTTGATTACCGTTGCCAACTATATTGGATTTAAAATGACGAAGGCTGAATTTGATATGGGCGTATTCCTGCTCCTTTCAATAGCGCCGCTTTTACTCCATCTTGTATTTGCGAGTATTGCTTTTCTCCTGTCCAGCCGGATGAAAAAGAGCAGGAATATAGTTTCAATCTCTCTTGGGCTGGTTTTTGTCATGTATTTTTTAGATATTGTTTCCAGTGTCTCAGGGAAGTTCGAAAATCTTAAGTATATTACACCTTATGAATATGTGGATGCAGTAGGAATCGTAATCAATAAGAGCATTAGTACGACTTACCTCGGGATAATGTTTGCTGTCATTGTCATCAGCAATTTTTTTGCATATTGGATATACCAGAGAAGAGATATAGCAGTATGACAATATTACCAAATCATTACAATCAAATTACAGTACGGATACTTCTGTTGACACCGGCGGTGTCCATACGGTAGAATTCTAGTGAAATAAACAAAAATTGGAAGGAGGATTACAGTGAACAGACGTGCTGCATCTATTTTTGAAAAAATAAATAACGACCTTGGATATGCATCCAATTGTCCGGCAGATTCCTGCTCATACTGGCGTAATCCTCTATTCAGGCGATATACGGAAATTTAGCGTACTTGTTACAGGTTGAATAACGAGCGGTTAAGTCAGAGTATATCCATGGCTTAACCGCTTTATTGTTTTTTGAAGTATTGAAGTGAAGGTGATGGAAATGGTATTGCAAGTGGTATTGATTATTATGGCTTATGCCACAATGAAACTGATTGAAAAGCAAGAAACTAGTTACAAGTTGAATTATTACAATAATATTACAGAAAAGGAAAATGCTTGACGAAGGGTCTTGCAGGTTGTAAAATTTAAATCACTATGCCTTGAAAAGTGTTGCTGAGTAAAGCAGCAATGGTAAAGTTTTAAAGTTAGGATTTGAACAATCAGAAGGGAGGATTAACAATGTACCTACTTAGAAATGGTTGGCTTGAACAAATGAATATAGCGAACGGATTGTCACATAAACCAAGTATCATAGATTTACGGTTACATTGGCTTGATCCTCTGTTGCTTAAATGCGAAAAACGATTGTGCCCTGACGGTGTTTTATAAGGGCATTACTAAAAAAAGCATTTATCAAGAGAGCGGTTAAGTCTGTGAATGGATTTAACTGCTCTCTTTTTGTTTTGAAAATTGTGATAAGCGTCGGATTACTGCGTTGCAAAGTTTGCTCAATACTCATTTATCATGTATAAACTCCGTGTCTCCCTGCACTTTGCGCCTTGTTCTCCTCGCTTCTGACAATTTTCCAGAGAATATTGGAAAGACGGTGAGAATATGAAATTTTTTAATTCAACACAAAAGAATATGAGCTTTATAGATGTGATAGCAAGCATCAAATACTTTATTAAAGCGAATCCGGATTGCAGATATCGTATCGCAGTCGGAACGGATTCCCAGGTAAAAGGCAGGTATACCTGCTTTGCCACAGGAATCCATGTCCATAGGATCGGCCAGGGTGCTTGGTGCTGTATCAGCAAAAGAGTTGAGAATAAAAGATACAAAAACCTGAAGGAGAAAATTGCAAAAGAGACTTTAATTACATATGAAGTAGCCCACGCACTAAACGAAGGAATTATAGACGCTTTATATGGGTTTACTCAGCATTACAAGAACTTTGATTGCAAGCTGGAAGCCCATATCGATGTAGGAACCAAGGGCGAAACCAGAACATTGATCAGGGAAATGGCAGGATATTTTGAAGGCATAGGAATCGATGCAAAGATCAAGCCGGATTCCTTCGTTGCCAGCAGCTATGCAAACAGGTACAGCAAAGACATGAAAGTAAGTTGAAAGGGTGGTAATTATGATGGTTTTAAAGGTGACGCCTGTACGGAATGTTTTGATTGGCAAGCGTTGCTTTAAGAGTGAAAAGTCCGATTTGTTTTTTAACAAGGTTGTCGGTGAAGGCACAAAAATCGAGGTGTTTGACGTTTCCGACAGGAAACAGAAGGTGCTGTCCCTCACCGAATTGAATAAAAGAAATCACAGAATGATCATTAATGGAAAGAGGTATTTTATTTGTTCTGTGAGTGCAGGTTAATGAATTAGGGGTTCTTGTTGTTTCTGTTTCCAAAGTGGAGATTTCAGTATAGTCTCGCGGTGCTTTTTACTTAGTCATAAAAGGTATACCGGAAGCAGCGGCAGCATTAATCATATAACTGAAGTGTCAGAGGTTCGATTCCTCTATCACCCATAGGTGATTAGCTCAGCGGTAGAGCATTCAGCCGGTTTTTGAAGGTTCGAATCCTTCATCAAGCTTAAGACTTGATTGGCGAAATGGAAAACGCGGTAGACCAGGGATCTACTAACACACTTCCACTGTGTAATGAACAAGAGCCTTTAAAAGAATCCTCTGTTACATCGGGCTTCCTGCTGTGACACCGGAACTGAAGCTTTGAAGTGGGCAGATACCGATGAAGAAAAGCATATCCTTGCTGATGGAGAAAAGGCTAACTTTGCTGAAATTTCATGTAAACTTGGCCTGGATCTACAAGCAACGGTATGAATGACTTCATCTCAAGCAGCATTCCGCGGAGATCCCGGGAGGATTCTTATTGAAGGTTCAAACAAAGAATGAGACTATAGGTTAAATAGCATTAGAAAAAGAAGGTGAAGAAAATGAAAGTATTTGTGATGAATGACCAAAGGGGTTTGCTGTTCAAGGACGGCAACTATGTTAAGACCCTGAAGCCCGGGAAGTACTACCTGAACCCCTTTGTTGACTACAAGGTAACCATGCAGGATATCAATAAGCCCTTTGATATAATGGGCAAGAATATAAACATTTACATGGAAGATCAAGAACTTGTGAAGGAACTGACAGTTGTGGATGTTCAGGACTTTGAAATTGCGATCCATTTTGAAGACGGCAAGCTGACAGAGGTTTTGAAAGCAGGAAAGTATGCTTTCTGGAAGGTGTTGAAGAAGCATGACTTCATTATGATTGATACCAGGGAGCCCGGGGTGAAGCCGGAGATCGATCCTTCGATTTACAATAACTCCAAGCTTGCAGGATATGTGGGCTACTACGAAGTTGCCAGCCATGAAAAGGGTATTCTTTACTACAATAACGTAATCCAGAAAATCCTTGAACCTGGAAGGTACTTCTTCTGGAAGAGCCCTACCCATGTTACTGTTAAAAATGTTGACATGCGGAAGCAGCAGATCGACATGACCGGTCAGGAAATCACGACAGAGGATAAAATTACCCTGCGGTTGAATTTCGTTTGTCATTATAAAATTGTGGACCCGCTCAAGGTGATTGAAATTAAATCCTTTGAAGAACAGATGTATATTCTTTTGCAGCTGATTCTTCGGGAATATGTGGGTTCACTGAAGCTGGATGACTTGCTGTCAAAAAAGCAGGAAGTCGGCGAATATGTTCTCGAACGTTTGAAAGAAAAGAGTGAAGACTTCGGTATTGCGTTCCTCTATGCAGGTCTGAAGGATATTATCCTGCCTGGGGATATTCGAGAGATTCTGAATACAGTTCTGATCGCTGAAAAGAAGGCTCAGGCAAATGTGATTACACGCAGGGAGGAAATCGCCTCCACACGAAGCCTGCTGAATACCGCTAAGCTGATGGAAGAAAACCAGACGCTGTACCGGTTGAAGGAACTTGAATTCCTCGAAAAAATCTGTGACAAGATCGGGAATGTTTCTCTACTGGGTGGAGGCAGCCTGATTGAACAGTTGAATGCTTTGCTTTCAAATAAAACTAAAGGGGCATAATGAATAGAACAAACAGCCTATTGTTGCTATAGGCTGTTTGTTCTAAATATTTTCAGAAAGATACGCAATATTTTTCAGGACAAAGTATGATAAAATAATCAAGCTAAGATAATGTGCAAGATGGACAGTGAGTTCATCGGAAATGTGGTGAGAAAATGTTAGAAATCAGGGGAAAGTTCAATACTGCCAAGGTATTCACAGATAACGTGGAAGATGTTGCCTTTGCTCAAATCATGGAACTCTGCAACCAGGAGTTTGTGAAGGACAGCATCATCAGAATTATGCCCGATACCCACGCGGGAGCAGGCTGTACAATCGGTACAACCATGACGATCTCGGACAAAGTAGTTCCGAATCTGGTGGGCGTAGATATCGGCTGCGGTATGGAAACAATAAAACTTAAGAATAAAGATATAGATCTGGAAAAGCTGGATAAGACCATTCACGAATACATTCCTTCGGGATTTGATATAAGAAAGAAGCAGCACGAGTATGTGAGCAAGATCGATTTTGATGGACTTATCTGCAAAAAGCAGGTCAGCCTGGACAGGGCTAGATTGAGTGTAGGCACCCTCGGTGGCGGAAATCACTTCATTGAAGTGAATAAAGACAAAGAGGGCGCTTTATACCTCGTAGTGCATTCCGGAAGCCGTTATCTAGGGAAACAGGTCGCGGAGCATTATCAGGAATTAGGCTATAAAGAGCTGATGAAAGCTAATGGAGAAGTTGCTGCGACCATCAGGAAGCTGAAAGCCGAAGGCAGAGAGAAGGATATCCAGAAGGAAATCACAAATGTAAAGCCTGTGAAAATCAATAAGCAATTAGCCTATGTGCAGGGGAAAAACTACCAGGACTATTTAAATGATATGAAGATTGTTCAGAAGTTTGGGGTATTCAACCGTAAGGCCATTGTGAATGAGATCGTAAAAAGAATGCAGCTGGAAGTACAGGAGCAGTTTACAACCATTCATAACTATATTGATCTTGAGGGAATGATTTTAAGAAAAGGCGCCATTTCTGCACATCAGGGTGAAAAGGTTCTCATCCCCATTAATATGCGTGACGGAAGTTTGATCTGTATTGGGAAGGGGAATGAAGACTGGAATTACTCAGCGCCTCATGGCGCCGGAAGGTTGATGAGCCGGAGCAAAGCCAAGGAAGTGATCAGCCTTGAAGAGTTCAAGAAATCCATGGAAGGGATCTATTCAACAACCGTGAACCGGTCTACGCTGGACGAATGTGCACTGGCGTATAAGCCCATGGATGAAATCGTGAGCAATATTCAGGATACCGTTGAGATTGTGGAGGTTATCAAGCCGATCTATAATTTTAAAGCGGCAGAATAATTAAGATAATCAAATACGACAAAGCTTACTCAAACATTGAGTTAAATTCGAGTAAAGTAAAATGGATGGAACTCTATGTTGAGGAGATTAATAGATTAACAATTTTATACAAAAAGCCGGTTCATCATTGATCAACAGATTCAGCAATATAAAAAGGAATTCGATAAAACTGTGACTGTTGAAAGTGATCAGGATAGAGAATTTGTTTCCGAGGAGAACTTGTCTCTTGAAAGAAGAAATGGACGATGGAGATTAACAGTGCCGATTATGTTCAGCAATTGGAAGGACTCCCATAACTTCATTAAAACATTCAAAGAAATAGAGGGTGAGGTTCCGCCAAGCTTAGTTTCTCATGATCGTCTATCCTTGAGCTGGGACGAACTGAAAAAACAGAACCTGATATGATAGACGCAGTATCATCACCGGATAAGAAACTGATTATTATTCAAACAAGTAAAGCAATGAAGGCTTATAGGGTCATTCAAGGCAGGCTTGGAGATATTGAAATGGAAATTCCGATGGATGGGAATGAACGGATCGTTCTTAACCAATGGGCTACCGGCAAGTATGTAATGAAGTGGGGGGAAGAATTATCAAAGATTCTGAAATAGTATTTTTGTATATTTCTGGTATAATTTCATTAAGAAACCTGTTAAAGATAGAATTATTGATAGAAATCGGAACTGAAGAGGACTCTCTTGTAGTACATTGAAGGAGGTGAAGGAAGCTCAATTGAGAGCTTCGGATCAAAATGAAAATTGCAGAAGGTTTGGAAATGCTAGAATTGCCTGTGAATATTCCCGACGGAAAGATGTACATCAATCCGATACTCCTATGGGATGAAGATACTGCGGTATTAGTTGACACTGGGCTGCCGGGACAGCTTGAGCTTGTTCGGGAGGAAATTGAGAAGGTCGGGATTGCATTTGATCGGTTGAATATGGTTATAATAACCCATCAGGACATGGATCATATCGGAAACCTAGCCAGCGTACAGAGAATGCTTGAAGATGTAAAAGTGGTGTCTCACATGGATGAGAGGCCTTATATTGAATTCGAGAAAATACCACTCAAATTAACCCCTGAACGCTTGGCTAAAATGGAGGCGGGTTTATCAGGGACACCCCATAAATCGGCGAAAGAAGCATTCAAAGCAAGGGTAGATATCGCAGTAAAAGACGGGGAAGAATTCAATGTTTGCGGCGGGATTGAAATCATACATACTCCGGGGCACACACCGGGACATCAATCTCTGTATTTGAAGAAATATAAGACGCTGATCTCAGGGGATGCACTGAATGTCGTGAATGGCCGGTTGGTTGGTCCTAATCCACAGTTTACACATAATATGGAAACAGCAATGCAGTCCCTAAAGAAGCTGCTGAAGTATGATATACAAACCGTGATCTGCTATCATGGCGGTGTTTTTAATGAAAACATCCATCAAAGGCTTGAGGAATTGATTTCGCCCAAATAGACGAGGCAGAATATGAGCCTTAAAGGCAATACAGTCCTGGTCACGGATGGAATCATTGGAAACAATTGTAAGTTAGCTAAACTTATACTAGAATGAATAGGATATTATAATGGAAGTTACACTCCAAATGATCTTAATAATCTGCCCGTTGACATTTCTGGCAGGATTTATTGATTCTATCGCGGGAGGCGGAGGTTTGATTTCTCTCCCGTCTTATATGTTAATCGGACTTTCCCCTCATCTGGCGGCGGGGACCAATAAGTTTTCCTCCTCTTTGGGGACGCTGTTCTCTACAATTCGATATGCAAAAAACAAGCAGATCCACTATAAATCTGCGATGATTTCTGCCGGGGCTGCACTTGTGGGCTCGTTTTTTGGTGCACAGCTGGCTCTGTTGCTGAGTGATCAGTACTTGAGACTGTGTATGGTAATCCTTTTACCTGCAGCTGCGGTTTTGCTGATCACCAGGAAAGGCTATGGCGAGAAAAATACAGCTTTGGAATTATCAAACAGCAAGCTGATTGCTTTATGCGTATTCATTGGATTATTTCTGGGAGTCTATGACGGCTTTTTCGGTCCGGGAACGGGGACATTTCTCACGCTGGCCTTTACCGGCATGGTGGGCTTTGACCTTGCAACAGCCTCGGGAAACACCAAAGTTGTCAACCTGGCATCCAATATCGCTGCGCTTACGGCGTTTATCATTGGCGGTAGTGTGACTTATGCGGTTGGGATACCTGCTGCGATCGCCGGCATCCTTGGGAACTGGATTGGTTCGGGATTGGCTGTACGAAACGGAGCAAGGGTGATAAAGCCGGTGCTGGTTGGGGTCATGGCCTTGCTGCTTGCCAAGGTTTTATGGGATGTGTTCAGATGATCCTCTTTGCTTCATGGCATTTATCAAAGAAATCCTAAGATTATACGACGAAGTTCTATAAAAAGTCTTTTTCGATGAATACTTTCTCTCAACTGCTTTGAGAGAAATTGCGGTTATCTGTGATGAGTAACAAGTTTAATGAGAGAATTCCTTCCCACTCCTCATCAGAACAATTGGAATTACGAAGATAAGATTTAAGATTCCGCTCCATAAGAATCCAGATTGGATTCCATAACCTTCTGTAATCCACCCGACAAAGAAATTACCGATCGGAGCGGTTCCGCCATATACCAGCGTGTACAAGCTGGTGATCCTACCCCTGTATTCATCAAGCGTCATAAGTTGTAGGGATGAATTGGCTGAAGTAAAAAACATGGTGTTAACTAACCCTGAAAGTGCAAGAAGCATAATCATCATAGAATAGTTGGTCACAAAAGCTGTAAGGGCCAAAAGCAGGGACATGATAAAAGGTAAAATGACGAGGGGTGTAATCCCGGTTACTGCTCTGCCTTTTGCAGCCAGGAAGATTGCGCCTGCAAAAGAGCCAATCCCCATTGCAGACATGAGAAAGCCGAAACCAGCTTCATCCTGATGAAATACATCACTGGACAATACAGGAATTAAGACATTGAAGTTTAATGCGAAAATTCCCATAACAGCAACCAATAATAAAATCTTGTAGAGCATCTTGTTTTCAGAAAGATAGGCTAGTCCCATACGCATATCAGAAAAAAATGAAGGGCTGCTCGTTTGCAGGATGTCCTTTCTGACAGTTTCCGGTTGTATTTTGACCGTAAGCAGAAGTGCCAGGATGAATCCAAAAGCATTAATAAGAAAGCAGGCGGCGATCCCAAAGTAACCCATCAGGATGCCGGCCAATGCAGGGCCGATAATCCTTGCGGCATTGAAAACGGAAGAGTTCAGTGCAATAGCGCTCAATACGTGTTCGCGTTCGACCAGTTCACTGACAATTGCCTGTCTGGCAGGCATATCCAATGTATTGATAAAACCCTGCAAAATGCCTGCGGAAATAATATGCCAAATTCTGATATACCCTGTCCATACCAAGAGGGCAAGGAGGAGCGACAGGAGAATATAGGCTGTTTGAGTCAGTATCAGGATTGTTTTCTTTGAAGTTTTATCAATGAATACACCTGCGAAAACTGAAAACAAAAGGACAGGAATGTATTGCAGCGCGCCAATGATGCCAAGCAGAAAAGGCGATTTTGTAAGGGAGAATACAAGCCACGACTGACCAACGCTTTGAATCCATGAACCGATGACGGAAACACACTGGCTAATCCAAAAAAATCCGAAGTTTTCTGATTCCAAAGCTGGAAAGTAGGCGGCTGTTTTTGATTTTATCATCTCAATAATTTTCATCTGCAATTCAATCCTCAGAAGATATCGGAATTTAAAAAGCCTGATGACATCATTCTCATTGGCAGGCCTTTATTCATCGATGGAAAGACAAAGGCCCATTGACGGTGTATTGCATTTTATTGCTTGTATTGATTGCACATATATCCGCGTGCCAATTCTATATTTACATCCACTACCTTTTGATTGAAATCCTTATACTTGTATTCCTGCGTGATTTGAGGTAAAGCATCGGCATCTTCCTGGGAGGTGATGATTTGCCCTGTTCTGACATAGCTGTTTTTCGGAATCACTACTCCCATCACCTTACAGCCCGGTTCCAGCACGGCACCTTCATTTACAATAGAATTAAAAACTAATGCCTGCATGCCTACAAAAACATCCGAGTCAATATGGGCCGGGCCATGGATCTGGCACTGATGGGCCATGGTAACACGTTTGCTTACATAGATAGAAAATGGTTCTCCCCCAATAAATATGGAGTTGTCAAAGTTGTTTTCCCCAAGATGAAAGTTTTTAAGACCGTGCAGCACTGCGCCATCCTGAACGTTGCAGTGCTCACCTATGTAAATTCGCAGTCCTTCATCCCCTCTAATTGAGGCAAATGGAGCAACGAAAACCTCTTGCCCTATTTTTACTTCCCCGATTACTGAAGCCTGAGGGTGAATATAGGCAGTAGGATCGATAGAAGGGAAATCCTTATCGGAGTTATAGGATGTTTCAGGATTGAATGCAACATTTTGATTGTGAGTTTCCATAGAATACTTGTACACCTTTCTTATCCGTGATTTATGCTTCGTTTGATTTCAACCATAGCTTTAGTAAAAAGAAGTTGAAGTATACACTGGGACATCACTATCTGAACTCTTCTCTTGTATCTTTTTGGAGCATTTTTTGATGTGCAAACATGATATAATGATTATATATGGCAAAAGGCAAAGGATAAACGATGGAACTGAAGGAATCCCTAAAAAAACTACCGGAACAGCCGGGAATCTATTTCATGAAAAACTCATTGGGCACCATCATCTATGTGGGAAAGGCGAAGAATCTAAAAGCCCGGGTTTCTCAATATTTTCAGAAAAATCGGAATAACTCACCCAAGATCGATGAAATGATCGAACACATCGATTCCTTTGAAGTTGTCACAACAGACACAGAGCTTGAAGCGTTTCTGCTGGAATGTAAAACCATAAAGGAATTAAAGCCTAAATACAATCGTCAGCTGAAAAACTTCAAAGGGTACAAGTATATTAAGATTTCTATTCAGGAAGATTATCCGAAGGTCACGATGACCGCCCAACAGAAGAAGGACAGGGCTTTATACTTTGGCCCTTTTACCAGTGAGGGTTCGGTAGAAAATACCATACAGTTTATCAAGGACTTCTATCCCATCCGGAAATGCAGCAGTGGAGCATTGAACAGCAGTTCATCCGGTTGTCTCAATTTCCATCTTGGAAAATGCTTGGGACCATGCAGGGGGATGGATATCAAAGAGTCGTACGGAAACCAGATCAGCATCATCATCCAATTCCTGCAAGGGAAGGATTACGCGCCAATCAAAGATCTGCATGCTAAGATGAAAGCAGCTGCCAATAATCTGGAATTTGAAAAAGCTGCCCAATTTAGAGACCAGATCAGAGGCATCCGCCATGTATTGAACAAGCAGAGAATCATCAAAGTCTCCCGGTACGGGCGCAACATTCTTGCGGCTGAAAAGTATGGTGAAAATGGAGTCAAGCTATTCCTAATAAAAGGGAACAAGCTGCTCCAGGTGGAATCCATTCCTACACTTGAGAAGGATGATGCTGTGCTGGAAGAAAAGCTGAGAAATCTGGTTGCCGGGTGCCTGAAACCTTTTAAAAAGGAGAAGGAAGGCGGGTTAAGCCAGGAGGACGTTGATGAAGCTCAGATTATTCATTCCTATCTGAAGAATAAGAATAACGGGATACGGAGCGTTCATATCCCCGCATCCAGGATGGATACAATAAACTATAGAAGGTTGATTGAACTACTCTTACAGAAATGAGGTTAAGGCAATGGAACGATGTGATTGGTGCAAATCAGAGGACATCTATGTCCAATACCATGATGAGGAGTGGGGAGTACCGGTCCATGACGATCAGGTGCATTTTGAATTTCTGGTTTTAGAGTCGGCACAATCCGGATTAAGCTGGATCACGATCCTCAAAAAAAGAGAGAACTATCGAAAAGCCTATGATGGCTTTGATCCCATAAAGGTAGCGCAGTATGGGGAAAAGAAGGTCAATGAGCTGCTTTCGAACCCTGGGATTATCAGAAACAGGAGCAAAATCGAATCCTCCATCAACAATGCGAAAAGATTCATAGAAATCCAAAAGGAATTTGGCAGCTTTGACCGGTATATATGGAGCTTTGTGGACCACAAGCCTGTCGTCAACCGTTATGAAAAAGTATCCGAGATTCCTGCAACATCCGCTTTATCGGATCAAATAAGCAAGGACCTTAAGAAACGGGGCTTTAAATTTTTAGGTTCCATTACAATATACTCTTATTTGCAGGCTGTCGGGATCGTTGACGATCATATCAATGCGTGCTGTAAGAAGTCTCTAAACTATCAGCATTTGCAATCTTTAGAGGATTGGACAAAAGAGAATGCCAATATGAAATAGCCTAATGCCAATACAAGATATCCTAAAAACGCAACAGAGTTGTTTTGACTGGATTGTATAATAGTGACCTGGGACATTGTGCTCACCTCCAGTTTATTCTATGCCCGTTAGTGAAGAAAGGTGAGTATTGCAAATGAAATTTGGATCTGGAAAGGTGACCATCATCGATGAAAAACAGGATAATTTCTTACTTAAGCTATGGAACATTAATATTAGGAGCAATGATTGGGGGATACGCACTCATAAACATCTATATACTTGGAAGGAATCTCCCTTCCGGTGTCTGTCCCGTAACGAATAACAGGGCCTTCATTTACAGCGCTATTGCATTATGCTGTGTATCCCTCGTTTTGTCTTTTTTTGAACCCAGGAAAGAAGAAATGAAATGAGTCTGAAGTTTTGATGCCTCTTCAGTACAAGGAAGTATAAAAAATACTCTGAAATAAAAAAATACATTACATAAGAACGAATTGGTTTTAAATGTAAATTTATTTGTTTTGAATATCCAAAAAGTGGTAGGTATAATATGAAAGTGACAGTACACAATACTTGAATCCTCCGATGCTTAGGCAAATGGCTATTATAAAAAAGCCATTTGCTTTTCTTTTTGCTTAAAAAGTGATTTTTACAAATAAATATGACATATTGTTGTCAGAGTTCATGGTATATAATTATCCTTGTAATACCAATTAAATGCAAAGAGGGCAACATCATGCATGAAACAGACGTAAAAGGCATCTTATCAGCTCAGAATGGGATCAATATATACCGCGGCTGCACCCATGGCTGCATTTATTGTGATTCAAGAAGCAAGTGTTATCAGATGCATCATGATTTCGAGGATATCGAGGTAAAGGTGAATGCACCCAAAGTTTTGGAGGACGCCCTGCGCAGAAGAAGGAAGAAGTGCATGATCGGTACGGGGGCAATGAGTGATCCATATATTCATTTGGATGAAAAACTGGGGAATACCAGAAAGTGCATGGAACTTATCTATTCCTACGGATTTGGGCTGGCTATCCAGACCAAGTCTGCAAGAATTCTGAGGGACCTGGATTTACTGAAAAAAATCAATGAGAAGGCAAAGTGTGTGGTGCAGATGACCCTTACTACGTACGATGAAGCACTGTGCAAAATCATAGAACCCAGTGTGAGCACTACAAGAGAGCGGTTTGAGGTGCTGAAGACCATGCGGGATAACGGAATTCCTGCGATAGTCTGGTTATGTCCTTTTTTACCGTTTATCAATGATACGGAGGAAAACATCCGGGGACTTCTGGAGTATTGTATTGAGGCAAAGGTACATGGCATTATTTGTTTTGGCATAGGCTTAACCTTAAGAGAAGGAAACCGGGAATATTTCTATAAAAAGCTGGATGAACATTTTCCGGGAATGAAGGCTCGATATATTGCAAGGTATGGGAATTCATATCAGCTGCACAGCTCCGACAATGACCGTTTGATGAGGTTGATGAAAAGCACGTGTAAATCCCATGGGATATTATGTGATGTTAATGAATGCTTCAAATATCTCCATGAATTTGAAGAGAAAAATCAGCACGAGCAGTTAATGCTGCCCGGACTGGAGCACTTGGGGATGGATTAGTCCATCAGGAGATTGGAACAGTTCTATAATCGAGATTATTGGCTTTCAAATGATGAGCAGAAGTTGTTTAAATAGCTTCTGCTTTTTCATTTTTCATTTTTTTATAACCAAATATAGCAGAAAATATCAAAATTTCCCTTAGGAATTGATCTACAATTTCTTGATGAGGCTTAAAAGTGAATTTAAGATGGGAGTGCTGAATAATGGAAAACAATGTTGACTATAAAATAATGATCAGAGGTCTGGAGGAAAATAATCTGAAACGGATATCCCTTGATATTCCCAAGGGGAAAATTGTTGTCTTTACAGGAGTATCCGGATCCGGAAAATCAAGTATTGTTTTTGATACGATTGCGGCCGAATCTCAAAGACAACTGAATGAAACCTATACGGCATTTATCCGGGGCAGACTTCCCAAATATGAAAAACCAAAAGCTGAATCCATACAAAATCTAACACCTTCTGTCGTCGTGGACCAGTCGCCATTCGGAGGGAATGCCCGTTCAACGGTGGGAACAATGACGGACCTGTATTCCGAGCTGCGCCTGCTTTTTTCAAGATTGGGCGAGCCATGCGCAGGAAGTTCATCCGCATATTCCTTTAATGAACCGGACGGAATGTGCAAGCGTTGTTCCGGTTTGGGGAGAATTACCAGTATTGATCTGAACCTGATTATTGATTGGTCTAAATCCTTAAATCAGGGAGCGATCCTGGAATCTACTTTCACTGTAAACAAATGGTTATGGCTGCAGTATGCAAATTCAGGTTTGTTTAATATGGATAAACCAATCAAAGAATACAATGAATGTGAATTAAACCTGCTGCTTTATGGTTCGCCGGATGGTGTTTCCGAACCTGTAGATCCTAAGATTGAAGGTGTTGCCAGCAGATTGACCAGATTGTATCTGAAGCGCGACTTGAGCGGTATGAGCCAACACAGCAAGGATAAAATGGCATCTCTTTTAACAGAAGTGAAATGTCCGGATTGCCATGGAATGAGGTTGAATGAAAAAGCATTGAATTCAAAAATAAATGGAAAAAACATCGTTGAACTTTCCAACATGGAGTTGAATGACCTGGTGGAAGAACTCAAGAAAATCACTGCTCCGCATGTACAAACCATCATTGATTCACTGGTCAATGGACTTAACAGAATCATCAACATCGGATTGCCCTACCTTCATTTGAACCGTGAAGCTTCAACCCTGTCGGGAGGAGAAGCACAGCGCTTGAAAATGGTACGCTTTATGGGAAGCAGTCTGACCGGAATGACCTATATTTTTGATGAACCCAGTACCGGCTTGCACCCCAGAGATGTAAACAGGCTGAATCAGCTGCTGCTAAGCCTGCGTGAAAAAGGAAATACCGTGATGATTGTTGAACACGATAAGGATGTAATCCGAATCGGTGACGAAATTATTGATATTGGTCCTCAAGCAGGATCAAAGGGGGGACGCGTTTGCTTTCAGGGCAGTTATGGGGACATGCTGAAAAGCGATACACTCACTGGCCGGTATCTGAAACATCATTTTCCGGTGAACGGCAGTCCCAGAAAAGCGAAAAGTTATTATCCGATCAGGAATGCAAACCTTCATAATCTGAAAAATATCAATGTGGATATACCTTTAGGAATATTTACTGTCATAACCGGTGTGGCTGGGTCAGGCAAGAGCACACTGATATCCAGGGTGTTTTCAAATCATTGCCCGGATGTAGTCAGGGTAGACCAGGGCGCTATCACAGCCAACAACCGATCCACACCTGCTTCCTATCTTGGGTTTATGGATGATATACGGAATTTATTTGCCAGGGAGAATGGTGTAGATATCGGGTATTTCAGCTTTAACTCAAAGGGGGCCTGCCCTATGTGCAGTGGGAAGGGGGTCATTGTTACTGAGATGGCATTTATGGATCCGGTGACAACTGTTTGTGAAATGTGTGAAGGGAAGCGATTCAGCGATGAGAGCTTATCGCATAGGTATAAAGGAAAAAACATTCAAGAGGTCTTGGAAATGAATGTAACCGATGCGATGGAATTCTTTGAAGAGACAAAAATTATTTATGAATTAGAAGCGCTTCAAAAGGTTGGAATCGGATACATGACATTGGGACAGCCTCTGAGCACCCTTTCCGGGGGAGAACGGCAAAGAATCAAGCTTGCAAAACATCTAAACAACAAGGGGAGTATTTTTGTTTTGGATGAGCCGACTACAGGACTACATTTATCGGATATAGAAAAATTAGTCAAGCTTTTTCACTCAATGGTGGACAGTGGCAATACCATCCTCGTTATAGAGCATAACCTTGATGTAGTAAAGCAGGCAGATTGGATTATTGATATAGGACCTGACGGAGGAAAAAACGGGGGACAGATTATCTTCGAAGGAACTCCGCTGGAGATGGTACAAAAAGGAACCGGAATAACAGCGGAATACTTGAGAAAAGATCTTGACGCAAGTGCGTGCTTATGCTAGAAACAAGTTTTTATGTCTATAAATTAATATAATTTTTATCCCAAAAACATAAGAGATCAATCAAGGAAAACAAAAAAGTAGCAGAAAATATCAAAATCTACTTTATTTGTGCATGTAAAATTTCTATATAAAACACAAGGAGGCAACTCACTATGCTGAATACAAATGCGTATCATTTAATGCTGGAAGGAGACAATTATCACATCGGACAAACGCTTGGGCAAATGGTAAGTAATTCACCGGGATTTAAGGAGGCGCATATCTTACCTCAGGCATCCTTTTCACAAACGGAAGGGGAAAAGATAATAAAGTTGTTTAACCAATTTTGTCCTGGGTTGAATGAAGAAATTGAAGGATTTAGTGACGTATTCAAAGTTGATAAGGGACAAGTTTTATATTATGCATTGACATTTTTGAGGCCTGGCTGCAGCCAAATGGCAATTCTTCCTTCAAAATCTGAGAATGGGCATACAATACTGGCGAGGAACTATGATTTCAGTGAGAAACTTGATGATATGACAATTACGACAACAAGGGTAACTGGAAGATATGCACACCTATCCTCATCCGCCGTGCTTTTTGGACGGGGAGATGGAATGAATGAGTGTGGACTTGCAGTAAGCCAAACCTCCGCTGGTTTGCCGGTGAGTAATATGAATCCTGCATTTCGGAAGCCGGCAATCGAGGGCTTAAACTTCTGGGCTGTCATACGTTCCGTTTTGGAGAACTGCGCGGATTGTGATGAAACAATCCGCTTTATAAGAGATATGCCTATTGCATTCAATATAAACCTGATGGCTGCAGATCGGACTGGGAAGGCGGTACTGATTGAAACTTTCGACGGAAGAAAAGCAATTAAAGAAATCAATAGCAGCACAGAGGAGCAATACATATTTTCAACGAATCATGTGTGTCTTCCTGAATTAACACAGCTGGAAGAAAAAAAACTCAAGCACTCTGTTCTTAGATATGAGCTAATTGACAAAAAGCTTTCATCAAAAGACAAAGTTTCAGAGGAAGACATTAAAGAATTACTCACTACACATTATCCAGAAGGGTTATGTTTCGATTATTACGATGAATTTTTTGGTACGTTGAGATCAATTGTATTTGATAGTAATGAATGCACGGCAAAACTGTGTTTTGGTTCGCCAGATATTAATCCATGGTATAATATAAAGGTAAATGGCGAAATATTACAGGGGATATACCCGGTTACACTTAGAAAAGGGACCATGGGGAAGGAAATCATGGAAATGATATAGGGGGGGCAATGAATTACCTCAGTCAATTGGAAAAGGCAGTCATCTTTATTGAAAACAATTTGAAAGAAGATTTAAAGGTTGAGGAGATCGCTCGCTATGCCGGGTACTCCTATTTCCACTTTCACAGGATTTTTGAGGCCTTGGTGGGAGAGCCCGTCGGCAACTACCTACGCTCGCGACGCCTTGCACAGGCTGCATATGACCTGAGTTATACCAATAAAAGAATTATTGATATTGCTGTTGAGTACCGATTTGAATCTCAGGAGGCTTTTTCAAGAGCATTTAAGAAAGTTTACCATAAAAGTCCCGGAGCTTTTAGAAAAAGTAGAATGGATATTATTCTTGGGAATAGGAAACCGCTAACCTTCTCTAGTCTGATGCACCTTAAAAACGGCATTACTATAGTTCCTCAAATTGTTGAAACAAAGGACGTTAAGATCGTAGGAATCCGCGGAAGTACTACCCTCAAGCAGAACATGATACCTCAGTTGTGGGAGAAATTTAACCTCAAGGTATCGGAGATCAAAAACCGCGTTCCGAATTTTAGGGGATATGGGATATGCGAAGTAGACCCTGCTTTTGATATGTTGTTTTTCAGTGAAAACACCCAGTATTGCGAGTTTGTGGGGATTGAAGTTCTAGACTTTAAAGATATTCCTGGCGGTATGGAGACTAAATTGCTAAAGGGTGGAAAATACGCAGTATTTACGCATAAGGGCAGCTTGAAGACGTTAAACCTAACCTATGATTATATCTGGGGGACCTGGATTTCCTGTTCAGGGTACGAGATGGACATGAGAGATGATTATGAGCGGTATGATGAACGTTTTCTTGGCCCGGATAATAATCAATCGGAAATTGATATCTATTTTCCAATAAAATAATTGATGGAACGCATGCCTCCACAGCAAGAGATCCTTATATTCTATCAAACGAGTTTTCAATTTTAAAGGAAAGGGACGCCACTTCATGTTCCCTTTCCTTTACTGCGTCTTCTATCCTATTTCAAATTATGTATTCAATTGGGGTTCTTCCGGTTTATACATTTCATGACATTTGTTGCAGGGAAATTTATTTGCTTTGCAAACTTCAAAATCACAATTGGCTATTTCCTTGACATAGCCGATACCCCACTCAATAATATGCATCATGATCGGAATAAAACTTTCGCCGGTCTGTGTCAAGGAATATTCTACCTTTGGAGGCACTTGATTGTATACCTTCCGCAAAATAAGCTTATCATTTTCCAGTTCGCGCAGCTGATTTGTCAAAACACCGCGTGAGATTGACGGCATAAGCCTTTGAATTTCATTGAACCGTCTTGTCTTTTTATGCAGCATCCATAAAATGGACAGCTTCCATTTTCCCATGAGGACATTCTGGGTTACGGTTACAGGACAGAGTTTGGAATAGTCATCCAAATAAATATCCTCCTTTCACAATAGTCATATTGATGTGACTATGTCATGTAAATGTGCGTACTTGTTAGATGTATTCAGCTGTTTTACTATTATACTTGTAAAAAATAGAAAAATCAACGGAGGACCATGAAGCGTTATACAAGGAGGGGTTACAATGAAAATTGCGCTCATAGGAGCTACTGGTTTTATAGGGTCTAGAGTACTTGAAGAAGCCCTAAACAGGGGGCATGAGGTTACGGCAATCAGCCGGCACACCGGAAAAATAACTGTGCAAGGGAAAGGACTTATTCCTGCTGAAATGGACGTATATGACAGTAATGCACTAAAGCTTGTACTGGAAGGACAGGATGCAGTCATCAGTGCGTTCAATTCCGGTTGGAGGAATCCAAATCTTTATATGGATTATAAACGAGGGTATGCATCTATCCTGCAAACAGCTAAAAAAGCAAATGTGAAACGGCTATTGGTAGTCGGTGGTGCGGCAAGCCTGATTTTACCCACTGGTGAAAGAGTATATGATGTGGGTATCCCGGATAAATTCAAACTCGCTGTGCAGAGCCCTCTGGAGCTATTGGAAGAACTAAAAGAGGAAAAGGAACTGAACTGGTCTTTCATTAGCCCTGCGCTTAACTTAACCAATGAAACTAAAACCGGAAAGTTCAGGCTCGGTAAGGACCACCCCGTTGTGGATGAAAAGGGTGAAAACAGGATTTCAGTCGGAGATTTGGCAATTGCCATACTGGATGAGATTGAGCATCCTCAATTCATTCGTCAGCGTTTTACAGTTGGGTATTAATTTTTTACATGAAAAGCGAGCGGCTTATTCGCAAATAAAAAATGAAAGGACGTATTATAATGCAAAAATTAGGCAAAGAGTTTTTCATAAACAATGAGGTACTTTTCGTAGGGTATTCCTCCAGGGATATCAGATTGAGCAAAGAAATTTTTAATGCTTTTACCAATAAGGGCATCAAGGTATACCCTTTGAACAGAAAGGAAAATGTCCGCTTTGATATCAAGGTTTACAAAAGACCGGCCGAACTGCCGAAGATTCCAAAGTGTGCATATCTTCTAATCAATGCGGACAATGCGGAGGCAATCATTCAGCAGTTGGCTGAAAACGGGGTTCGAAGAATACTATTTCACAGTTCCAAAACGGTTCACCCTTCTACGTTGGATCAGTGCAGGAAAATGGGCATCGAAACGGCAGTGGCTTGTCCCATGATGACCTTGGGGTCGGGCTTGCACAGGATCCACGGGTTCTTTTCAGGTGTACGATAATGGGGTCCATTAGGATGTTAATGACAGAGAAAGTATGACAGGAGTATTATTTATGAAAATTGGAAAAAGAGTAGTTTTATCAATCATTGTTTTAATTGTTCTGGGAGGATGCGTTTTCTTTTTTAGCAGCAAGGGATTTTCCCTTGAAAAGCAAAAAGAAAAAACAACTTCTTCAGCGCCGGAAAGAAAGGTCTCGGTTAAAGTACAGCCTGTAAAAGCCACAGAAAAGGCTTCTGTACTGGCCTTCAAAGCTACCTTGAAACCTTCGGAAGAAGGGATTGTAAGTGCTAAAGTCGGAGGAAAGGTGTCAAAGATCCTCTTTGAAAACGGCAAATCTGTTTCGGCGGGGGAGGACTTAATTATTCTGGATGCACAGGACATTCAGAACCAATTAAGATCGGCAGAAAGTCAAAAAAAAGCAATCGGGGCAAGCCTGCAAAAACTGGCTGCAAATCTTGAAGCCAGCCAGCTGAACAATAACCGGTTGAAAGAGCTATATGACCAGGGAGGGACGTCCAAAGCAAACTTTGAGGCTGCAGATTCTTCTCTGAAAATGGCAAAAGCGGATGTGGAAGCAGTGAAAGCAAATCATGAAGCAGCACAGGTGAATATTGACAACATCAGCAATTCACTGTCGAATATGGTGATTAAAGCGCCAATGAATGGTGTAATTGACGAAAAGAATGTAAACATCGGGCAGCTTGTATCACCGGGAGCGGTTTTAGGAAAGGTGAAGGTGATTTCTCCCCTGGATGCAGTGATTCAGGTAGAGCAGGACAGCATACGCAGTGTAAAAGTGGGGCAAAAGGCATTGGTTAAGCTTACGGAAAGTGACCAAAGTGTATATGAGGGTGTTGTAAAAAGTATCGATCTGTCAGCAGATCCAAACGCCAGATCATTCCAATGCAAGGTTCGGATCGAAAATAAAGACGGCCGGTTAAAGCCTGGAATATTTGTTAAAGTTGAGGTTTCTGCCGACCGGAAAAGTGAAGTAGTCCTCATCCCTCTAGAGGCTTTGTCAGGAAAAGAAGGAAGCTATTCCGTATTTGTTGATGAGAACGGAAAAGCTATTAGAAAAAAGGTGGATATTGGTGAAGTGCTCAAGGATACAGTAGAAATCAAAACTGGCTTGAGAAAAGATGAAAAAGTGATTTGTACCAATGTGAATTCGTTACAAGACGGTGATGCGATCAGTTCGGTAACAGAGTAGGGGGAGGAAGAGATGGTTTTAGCAGACATTAGCTTGAAGCGGCCGGTATTTATCACAGTTATCATTATTGCACTTTTAGTTGTGGGTATTCTATGCTATACCGGGTTAAATATCAATGATATGCCGCAGGCGGACTTCCCCTATGTTACAGCAACCGTTATACAGATTGGTGCATCTCCCGACCAGCTGGAGTCTAAAGTTGCGAAAAAAATTGAGGAAGCCGTCGGACAGATTTCGGGTGTCAAACACATTCAATCAATTATTCAGGATAATGTGAGCACCACCGTTATTGAATTTGTACTTGATAAGTCACCGGATGTGGCAGCACAGGAAGTCAGAGATAAAATCAGCAGTGTGCGGGGAGAGCTTCCGCAGGATATCAAGGAGCCGGTCATTGCGAAGTATGATATAGGAGCGCATCCTATTATTTCCCTTGCAGTTACCGGTTCTCTTGAAAACCTGGAGCTTTCGCAATTAACGGAGGATGTAATCACCAAAAAGCTTCAGACGCTCAAAGGTGTCGGCGCGGTAAATACCTTCGGCAGTGTTGAACGTGAAATTCACATCAAGCTGGATAAAGAAAGGTTAGCGGCTTACGGCCTAACTACAGCACAGGTGATCAATAGTTTGAAAAGCGATAATATAGAGGCTCCCGGAGGGAAGGTTGCCAATGGAGACCGTGAGATCTCACTTAAAACGAATGCAAGTATCAAGCAGGTCAAGGATTTTAATGATATTCTTGTGGCAGTACGGAATGGTACCGAAATTCGTGTACGTGATGTTGCAGAAGTCATAGACAGTATCAAAGAAAAAGAGAATATGTCCTTTTAT
>JAOAAU010000039.1 GCA_026418695.1 Clostridia bacterium | reverse complement strand
CTAGCCCTAAATAAAAACGGTACACAGAAAAGTTTCTGCGTACCATTCATTATATACCTTTCGGTCTTTATTTTCCATTTGAATCAATACTGTCTTGATTCATTTGTTATCTGTTGATTTCGGCAATGACAAATCACCTTTATTCCCCAGTTTCTCTCACAGGCATAAAATGCCTTACCTTTGTTCCGGGACTTAGTCCGGATGCATCCATCATGAACTCTTCCATGAAGGGTCTGCTGTCAAAATCGTATTTTTTGCTTGTTTGAACCCAGTCAATCAACTGATGCCACTTCTTGCCGTTATTAATCCATTCCACTTCTTCAAAGGCAAATTGTCCCCCTTGAAAGAGTTCAAACTGAAGCCTTTCATCCTCGACCCCGAAGTCTTCTTCCGCTGAAAAGTGAACCTTGCACCAGAAGTCCTTTTTTCCTGCCCTTTCATGATTATAATAGCAGAATACTCTGCGCCTGCTTCCCCTGGAACTTTCCCCATGTTTTCTAACGAATTCGAGCATGTATTTCAGTGCTTCATCATAAGCATCCTTTCCGTTAAAACTGATGGTTACAGTGTTCATGGGCTCAACGAAAACAATTTCCTTTTCCAACCCGGCAGTGCTATCTTTATGAGCGATAGGCATATAGAGGTCAATACCTCCGGTATGCTCAAACTCATCATTAAAATGCAAATGCTCCTCAAGCCATTGATGATCCGCAGCGCTATACTTACTTTCAGTGATCCATTTAAAGAACCTCTGCCAGGTCTCATAAATACCTGCGCCATCCCCGCCGCCTGCTGCATTTCTGACTCCGCATACAGCATAAAGACCGCCTTCAAAGGTTTTTGTCTTTACAAGGCTGTCGTTCACCTCAAAATCTTCTCCTATGGTCACCCATACTTCATACCCGTACTCCTTCTGGTCAGGGCTGGAAGGGCTGGGATTATTGAAGCCGAATATCCTGAGTTGATCCTTTTCAAAGCTTAGCCCGCTTCTTTTCAACCAGTCACTCATGACAGAAAATGCTCTGCTTTCAGGCTCTGTTCCATAATAGCAATAGTATGCAACCCGCATAGGCTTTAGCTCTTTTAAAACCTTGATATCCGGGTATTTTTCAAGAAGCTCCTTATCTTGAATATCTATGAATTTTTCCAAAATATTCACCCTTTCAAAGCTATAGTTGATGTTGTTTTTTTTGAACGCACTCGGGGGAAATCCAGCAATGCGCTTGAAAGCTCTTGTGAATGCCTCATTGCTCTCAAAGCCATACTTCAATGCAATATCCAATATATTGCTGCTGTTTTCCTTGATATCCCTGACTGCATTGCTGATTCTCCTTTGTCGGATATATTCCTTTACAGCGTAGCCCGTCAATGCAAAGAACATTCGGTAATAGTTCGAACTGGACATATAAGCGACTTGAGCAACTCTGTCAATTTCTATCCCGTTTTCAAGATTGCTCTCAATATAATCGATGGATTTCTGAATGCGTTCATAATAGTTCATCCGGAGTACTCCTTGAAATCTTAAGATACCGTTATTCTATCATAACCTCTTCCTCCCTTCTTGACTTTTTCTCCAAATCTCTCAAACACTGGCAGTACTCTCTAAATCAACATATAACTCATACAAATTTTCAAGTTCCTTTATCAGTTCATCATACTCGATATATTTTTCCAGTGGGGTTTCTACACCAAAGGAACTCTCGAGTTCCTTCCTTTTTTCCTCTAATTCAGTAATCCTGCCCTCCAATTGATCGATATCGATCTTCTTATCAGCCTTTTGCCTGGATGCAGCCCTATCAGGCCTATTCAACATTTTATTTACAGCTGTATTTTTCCTCCCCTTATCTGCCTGCTTTTCTGACTGGATTTCAATCTTTTTATGCCTGTAGACCTCATAATTTCCGTTAATCGATCTCAAGGTGCCGTCGGAAAACTCCAAAATCCTGTTAATACAGCGATTTAAGAAATACCTGTCATGCGAAATTGCAATCACTGTCCCCCTGAATTCCAGCAGTGCCGTTTCAAGAGCATCCCTAGCCGGTACATCCAGATGGTTTGTAGGTTCATCCAAGATCAGGCAGTCCGGGCTTTCAAGCATCATACATCCCAGGTACAGTCTTACCCGCTCTCCGCCGCTTAGGACTTCAATCTTCTTGTCAACCTCATCTCCATAGAATTGAAATCTGGAAAGATAGTCTCTTGCCGCCTCTACCGTCATTTCTTTCACTGCCAGCAATTCCTCCAGGACAGTATGCCCCTCGTCTTCAAAGTCCACTTCCTGCCCTAGATATCCATATCGAACCCATTCTCCCAACTTGCCGATTCCTTCAAAATCTTCATCTTTTCCAAGAAGGATATTGATGAGAGTGGTTTTGCCGCAGCCGTTAGGTCCTATAATCCCTACCTTTTCTCCTCCTCTTATGAGGAAATTCACGTTTGAAAACAGCCGATAGCTTCCGTAAAATTTTGAGAGTCTGTCAGCCGTGGCAATTTCAGCGCTCATATGCTTGATTGTATCGAAGGCCACCTTTGGTTTCGTCGTTTGGTAAAGGTGATGCTGCTCTTTCATTTCCTTGATATCCTGGTCCAATTCCTTCTGAAGCCTCTGTACGGTTTTTAACCGGCTTTTCCATGCGCTGATTTTCTTAGAACTTTTCAATTGTTCGGCAATCGCCGTCTCACGTTTGATTTCCTGCCGGAGTCTAAACTGTTCCTTTAGTGCAAACTCTCTCATTCGATTTTTTTGTTCCATAAAAGTAGAGTAATTTCCGCTTCTTTCAGCAATGGTTCCATTCCCAAGTTCAGCAACCCTGGTAGCGACCTGATCTAAAAAGTAACGATCATGAGATACTACAAGAATACCTCCGTCAAACCTCCTTAAAAATCCTTCCAGCCATTCTACCGCATCAATATCCAGGTGATTCGTCGGTTCATCCAATATCAGCAGGTCCGGTTCCTCCAGCAAAATTCTTGCAAGGGCAACTCTCATCTTTTCTCCCCCGCTTAATAACTCCAGCGGAAGGGTGAGTGCTTCCTCCTTCAGGCCCAATCCAAGCAGCATGGATTTTATTTTTGATTCAATGGCGTAGCCGTCCAGACTTTCAAATCGGTTAATCAGCCTGGAGTATTCCGTAACAATCGCATTGTATTCCTCAGGAATGTTCATTAGCGCCGGCTCTGCCATTTTCTTTTCTAAACTTTGTATTTTTTGCTCCAGCCTGCTCACCTCTTCATGGTAAAGAGCAGTCTCTTTAAATATCTTTCCAGCAGGGTCCATTTCTCTTAGGTCCTGTGTAAGATATCCCATTTTTGTGCCTCTTGCAATCATTACATTTCCGCTGTCGCAGGATTCAAATCCTGCTGCGATTCTCAAAAGAGTTGTCTTCCCTGACCCGTTAGGACCGACCAGGGCGACTCTTTCCCCTTTTTCAATTCTCAGACTGGCACCATCCAGTACCAGCCTGTTCCTATATTCCTTTACAATGTTATTAAGAACTAATAAGCTCATACGCTTTCCTCCTTTTATTCAACCGAATACTTCCTATCTCCTGAAACTGAACACAAGCAAAACAAAAGACCGCAGAACTATCCGCGGCCAAGTTTCCGGTAAGAGGCACGTATGAAATTCACTGACCTGGAAGGGGATGGCTTGATTTTCGCCGATAACATACGATAAGCCTTCGATTCCTTTGTTTATGAAGGATCTCTGTTACCTGTCATACTACTAACCCATCCACTACCCGGAAGAAAATCTCCAGGAAATTAAAAGCCGCGGAATTCGTGAGCCGTCCGCAGCTTGATTGAACAAAATATGCCAAATTTAACGTTTCGAATCCACAGTTCATCTAAAAGAACGAATTGTTAATGAAACGCTGAATGCCAACCATTTTAAGCTTATGTTCGCCGTATTAAAACCATAAACTGCTTCACCGAATACTGGGGTCGGGGTGTTTTTAAAAGACATGCACAAATAAACTGTTGAAAACAGTATACCCGGCAAATTTTTTCAACTGATCCCGACATCGGCTACTTCTGGCTTTTAGGCTCCGGACAATGCATCACCGAATATAATATGCACTTGGGTCCTCTGACCTTATGGTCATTGTTCAGAGCTGAGGCCGCGGCCTTTTGCCGGTACATTGGGAAAACACCATTCCATGGTAATATCCTCCTGTACTAGCTTAAGTTTTAATACCCATGAATTTTATCGATAATGCACCAAAAATAAAAGTAAAATAATGAAGTTATCGATGAAATTCGTGTAGTTTGGTTCATGGAAATTTTAAATAATAACCTATACTTATTATAATATACGCACTTTGAAAGAATCAATACCGAATTCCAGTTATTTCAACATAAGCATTAAGCCATCTTGCTGCCTGCTAATCCCTCGAGTCCCTATGAAGTAATATTAAGTTTTTCTCTTAAAAAGGCACAGGTTTCATTTAATGCATCTGTAGCTTCAGGGAACATCGGGGCAAGCAGCGGGAAACAATGAAACATTCCTTTCCAGACCTTTATTTTCACTTCCACACCGGCCTGTTCGGCTTTTTCTGCAAAACGAACGGAATCATCACGCAGGGTTTCATCATTGCCGACCTGGATGATGATCGGCGGCAGTCCTTGTAAATCCCCGAATAAAGGAGATGCATAAGGATGCTTCGGATCACCCTTACCTACATAATACGACAAATATGTTTCATTCGCTCCCTTCGGCGTACAGGGGTCTGCTTTTGCACGGGTTTTATGAGACTCACCAGATAAAGTCATATCCGTACAGGGTGAAAATGCTGCACAAACGGCGGGTAACGGGAGTCCATCATCTTTACATTTGATCATTGCCGCAAGTTCAATTCCACCTCCTGAAGAATCACCAACAAACGCAACATTCTCAGCTTTATAGCCTTGATCAAGCAACCATGTGTAAATGGCTACCGCATCATAAACGGCAGCAGGAGCTGGATGTTCGGGGGCAAGCCGATAATCAAAAACAAGAGCATTGACACCCAGATGCTTTACAAAATTTCCTACAATATTTCTGTGTGCCTTTACACTTCCCTTAACAAAACCTCCACCATGAAAATACAGCACTGCCTTATCCTCAGGTGCATTTTTCAGGTGAACCCATTCAGCATAAAAGGCACCAAAGTCAGCTTTTTTATATGTGACACCCTCAATTTTTTTCACCAGCCTGTCGGCCATTATTTCAGTTTCACGCCGGTCTTTTTCAATGGATGTATTTTCGTCAATTACCTCTCTTCTTAAGTGTCCCTTGAGTAAATGACGATTTTTTAGCATGACGTGAAACATTTTCCCTTTAAAACTCATACTATCCTCTCCTTATTTCAGAAATATGGATGCCACATGGGCTTTTTCCGGTAATGGCCTGGGCTCTAATCTTGTAGCATTATAAATTGCAAGTCCGTTGATGGTACTCCAGAACAGCACTGCCAAGTCATAGGGATCGCCCTCCACCACACTATTCTCTTTTTGCCCTTGCTCCATAATCTCCGCAAAAACCTGATATGGAATTTCCCGTTTCTCCTCCAGTATTCGTTGGGCTTTTTCCGGAATTGCGGTAGAATTCATCGCTTGTGTGATTAAGCGACAGGTTTGGCGAAAGCTTT
>JAOAAU010000099.1 GCA_026418695.1 Clostridia bacterium | reverse complement strand
GAAGGAAAGCTGTGCGAGAACTGCAGGGATATGATAGAAAAAGACTTGGGAAGGAATTTGTTCTATCTGGCCTCCATTTGCAATACCCTTGATTTGAATCTTTATGACATCATTTTAAAGGAACATGATCGAATCAAGATGTTGGGACAATACAATTTAAGATAAAGAAAGGGACCTCGTAAGAGGTCCTTGTTTTTTTTCCTAAATTCTTCTGCTGTCCAACAGCAACTGTTCCTGAATTTTTCGAAGTCCTTCCTTGATCATCCTTGCCCGAACTTCTCCGATTCCCTCCACGTTATCCAGATCTTGTACGCTAGCTCTCAGGACGCCCTGCAGGCTTGAAAACTGGGAAATCAGTTTCTTGACGACAGCCCCTGAAACTCTCGGAAGCTTGTTCATCAACCGGTGTCCCCTCGGCGTAATGTTGATTTCATAGGTGTTGATACCGCTGTAATACCCTAAAGCTTTGCATATCGTAGGCAAGTTCGACAGCTCGCTGTATGTAAATGAGCTTATTTCCTTCAGCACTTCTTCCGGCAGCTTGCTTTCAGCAAAAAGCATATAATCCTCAATTACGAGAAGACCATCCTGTTCAATATTGGCCAATAGTTCCTCAAGCTGCATGCTGACCAACCGCCCTTCATTCCCCAGTTCAATGATATAGCGGTCGATCTCGGTCACGATCCTCATCACCATTTCAGTTCTCTGGATGACGAAAGCTACGTCATCCAAGGTTACAATATCATCAAACTCCAGAACACTCAAGTTGTTCATGGCGCTGTCCAGCACAGCTTTATACTTTTCCAGGGTTTGCAGCGCCTGATTGGCCCGGGTAAGAATGGTGGGCGTATCTTTGAGAATATATTTTCTTGAATTGATATAGAGTGTGATAATGTTTCTTCTCTGGGAGATGCATATGACGGTTTCACCGGTCTGCCTTGCAAACCGTTCCGCTGTTTTATGTCTTGTACCTGTTTCTTCCGTAGGGATTGTCGAATCCGGGATCAGCAAGGCATTAGCGAGAAGAATTTTTTTCAGATCCTTGCTTAAGATAATGGCACCATCCATTTTTGCCAACTCATACAAATGAGACGGTGAATATTCCTTATTGATATTGAATCCACCATCGACTGCATCTATTACCTGACTGGAATCGCCAATGACAATCAGCGCCCCGGTACGCGCCCGGAGAATATTCTCCAGCCCCTCTCTCAGCGGAGTGCCTGGAGCCATCATTTTTAGAATATCCAGTACTTCATCTTTCTTCAAGCGTTCTTCCCTCATCCACTGCCCTCCCACATAAAGAATAAATAAGAATTAAGAAAGTAGAATTTAGAATTGTAACTCCGGAAAATTTCTCAATCCTACTTCCAATTTTGATTCAACTTACCGATAATCCCCAATCAATCCATAAGATCCGAATACTATTTGTTTTCTTGAGGTGACATTAATCCTATATTCAGAATCCAGTTCTTTAAAGCATTTCCTTGCTCTGGTTTTTATATTTGTATTTATATTTTCATTGCTTAATATAAATTCTTTTGTTACTTTCTTCACTCTTCATTATTCATTCTACATTAATAACGACAGCGCTTCTTGTACGTTTTGAACACCCTGAATATTTATACCCGTGATCTCCTTCATTCTCTCAATTATTTTCATATTCCCTTGAGGAATGATACATTTTTTGAAGCCGATGCGCATGGCTTCCATGATCCGCTTGTCGATCTGGTTTACGGCTCTCACTTCACCAGTGAGTCCCACTTCCCCGATAAGAACGGTTTCATTCTCGACAGGTACATCCCTGAAGCTTGAGGCAATAGCCGTTATAATCCCCAGATCACAGGCAGGCTCATCAATTTTCAAACCGCCTACAACATTGATAAATGCATCAAAATTCCCTAATTGCATTCCCACTCTTTTTTCCAGTACAGCCATGAGCAAAGTAATACGGTTGTAATCCACTCCTGTAGCCATTCTTCTCGGCATACCGAAGTTGGTCGGTGAAACCAGGGCCTGTATTTCAATCAGCATCGGTCTTGTTCCCTCAAGGCTGGAAACGACTACAGAGCCCGGGACATTCTCAGGCCTTCCGGAAAGCATCATGACGGACGGATTATCCACCTCTACCAGTCCGATATCTCTCATCTCAAAGATCCCAACTTCATTGGTCGAGCCAAACCGGTTCTTGACAGCCCTTAACACTCTATAGGTCAGGTGTCTCTCTCCTTCGAAATAGAGCACCGTATCCACCATATGTTCCAACACTCTGGGACCGGCAATAGCCCCTTCCTTTGTTACATGTCCTACAATCACCGTAGCAATTCCCAGGCTTTTTGCGATCCTCATCAGTCCCGCTGTAACTTCCCTTACCTGACTTACGCTTCCCGGCGCAGAAGACAGTTCATCGTTAAACATGGTTTGTATGGAATCCACAATGACAAATCCCGGCTTTTCTCTTTCAATCAGTTTTTCAATAGCCCGGAAATTTGTCTCGGAAACCATCATCAGCTTTGGGTTTTTAATCTCCAAACGGTCTGCTCTCAGCTTGATCTGACGGATAGACTCCTCTCCGGAAATATATAAAATCTGCGAGTCAATCTGGATTTTCTCACAAATCTGCAGCAGAAGGGTTGATTTACCAATCCCAGGGTCTCCGCCTACCAGAATCAGTGAACCTTCCACGATTCCACCGCCCAGCACCCGGTCCATCTCCTTCATTCCGCTGGAAGTTCTTTCTTCACTTTCAATCTCTATGTCATTAATATTGACAGGCTTTATGCTGGATAAACCGGCAGAATTTTTCTGCGGCAGTTCCTTAAACTCTTCAATAAAGGTATTCCATTGGTTGCAGGCAGGACACTTCCCCATCCAGCCCAAGCTTTCATACCCGCATTCCTGACAAACAAAATTCGACTTACTTTTTGCCATTTGCTACTCCCAATCTATATATTACTTTTATTTTAACAATATTTGATAAATTTTGCTATAGTTCCCGAATCCTATAGACATTATTTTCACCGGACTATAGTTCTCCAGCCTCCAAAAGACCAAAAAGAACCAATACAAACATGGCATGGGACCATGTCAGCGGGATCACCCATGCGGGCTTTCCGTCGTCTTTACTGATCTGTTCGGGCAGCAGCCCTAATTCTGTTTTTCCCTTGACTGCCCAATCAAAGAATTCTCTGGCTTTAGCAAAGTTTTTCCTTTGAATGTAATAAAGGGCGATCCATAGTGTCGTTAAAATCCATGGGTTTCCTCCCATGTAATTGTCATTCTCATATCTTTTTATACCGCCAATGGAATGACAGGTTAGTGTTCTTTCAATCAGGTTTACAGTATTCTCAACCTTGTCATCTGAAGCATCATAAACCCCGAAAGGTATGGAAACACCCAATAAACTGATATCCACCGTCCAATCTTCCAGGGTCACGTCTCTTTTATAACCTTTCGGATTCACTTCAATGATGGTTGTATTGTTGGAATACTCCCCGCCCCAAGGATTCAGCTTTACTCTGACACTTCGGATAAAACGCTTGAAATCTTCCTTCCAGAAATTCCTCTCCATGGCGGATTTAATGTCCTCAGCAGCCTTTTCCCAATGTTTTGCAGCGTCACTCTCTATATTCAGTATCTTCGCAATTTCTACACCGGCCTGGATCCCCCCATAAACAGCTGCAGAGGAATATGCATGCTCCCCGACTCTTTCCTCCCAGAGATCATAACTCGGTTTGGGAAGTCCGGTTTCGATATCGATAAAACCAGTTAGGAAGCTTACTGCTCTTTCAACACTATCCCATACCTTTGCAAGGAACTCCCTATTGCCGGTTGCCCGGTAGTGTTCAAGCATCCCCCAGATCAGAGTTCCGGTTTCATCCACCTGCAGGCCCCAGGAAGGAGCAAGGTTTCCATCCATATGAAAGCGCTGCTGCCATGAACCATTGTCGTCCTGAGCCTCCATCGCCCAATCATAGAACTTATCTACAACAGGGTATAGACCGCATTTATCCAAAGCCCCTGTAATAAAGGCAGCGTCTCTTCCCCAGCAATAGCCATAGCGGCCGCACCGGGTAAAGTTTTCGTCAATTTCAGGTGCTGCAAGGAGCCCTCCTGATTTTTCATCGGATGTCAGTTTAAATACCAGCAGAGTTCTCCTATACAGGGCATCAATTTCTTCATTTCCGGTATGGACAGGTTTACATTCAGAGATAAAATTCCGCCAAAACTGTTTTGTCTTCTCCTGTTCAAGCAGTGAATCTCCGGCCTTAAATTCCCGCGCCATTTTTTTAACTTCTTTTAATGTCGCTGCTGCACAAATATTCAGGGTAAACCGGATCACCTGTCCGGCTTTCAGTGTTCCAAGCTTCCATGAAACCGCCCCGTCCGGCATCATCCCAATGTTGTCATATCCTCCCAATTGGGTATATTTTGCGCTTTCAAACGCATTGTTCCCCAGCTGGAACTGATACGCCTCCCTGTCTGCAGAAACAGAAATATAATATCCATGCCGATAATGAATCAGCGCATCAATATCAAAATCAAAAAGCGAGCTTCGCAGTTCGGGGGTGGTTGTCACACAGCCTGAATAGGAGACGAAGCCAAGCTGAATCTCATTGACACCGAAATTCTCAATTTCATACTGCCTTACCAGGATGTCTTTATCCGGTAGACAAAAATCCGTCTGTTTTACTTTTAACCCCTTTTCATAATTACTGCAAAGGGTTTCAATGATATTCGTATCTTCTATATAATGCTGGTTGTGTTGAAAACATTCACTCTCCAGCCACATTGTGCTGTGAACCTGATCTATAAAAAACAGCCCCATACTCATTCGGTCGATATGCTGGGGATAATCAATATGCGGCCAGAACAGTCTAACCAATTCGCCTCTGTCTGACAAGCATCCCAACATTCGAGAGTTGCCCACGATCGCATTGTTGAAATATGTTTTAGTCATCACTGCCTCCAGATTTAGTGTATTTAAGGCACATATTCATTTTCAATATGTAGAGATGCTATCTTGATTTTTGTGCCCCCTTCTAGAAACAAATTCCATGGCAGGACACTTGAATTGATGATCCATAAGGTATCAACAGAATCGTTACTCCATCATTATAGCATAGTTTATATTTTTTGAATGATAAATATTTTTCCTGTAAAGGTGCAAAATAATCAGTGAAGTTTTCGATGCTCCCAAGCATTCTTTTTTTATATTATGAAAATAGCAATGGAGGATTCTATGACATCACAAATCAATGACCTCATATATTACTCTACGCAACTGACGCAAGTGATGATTTTTGTTGCCGGCTGCTATTTTTTTGGAGTTTCCATTTTCGGGTGGATCAAGAGAAAAGATCTTCCGGCTAATGAAATCCTGCCAAAGAAAAAGTTTGCACTCATCGTAGCCGCACATAATGAAGAATTGGTGATCGGCCATATTGTAGACAGCCTGTCCAAACAAAACTATCCGAAAAACTTGTATGATATTTTTGTAATTGCTGACAACTGTACCGATAGAACTGCTGAAATCGCGGAGGGACATGGTGCAAAAGTATATAAAAGGTTTAACAATGAAAACCGGGGAAAAGGATTTGCTTTGGAATGGATGTTCAATAATATTTACACAATGGAGGAGAAGTATGATGCCATCAGCGTATTTGATGCAGATAACCTGGTATCCTCCAACTTCCTGCTGGAAATGAACAAACGCCTCTGTCAGGGACATAAGGTGGTTCAGGGATACATAGACAGCAAAAACCCTTTTGACTCATGGATTACCTGCTCGTATTCCATCGCTTTCTGGCTCTCCAACAGGATTTTTCAGCTCCCCAGACATTATCTGAATCTGAGCTGCGGTCTTTGCGGTACGGGTTTTTCCGTCGATATCGATGTCCTGAAGGAGATCGGTTGGGGTGCTACCTGTTTAACGGAAGACCTGGAATTTACCATGAAACTGGGATTGAACAATATGAAAGTCGCCTGGGCGCACGATGCCGTTGTTTACGATGAAAAGCCGTTGACATTAAGGCAGTCCTGGAGGCAGCGGAAAAGATGGATGCAGGGGCATGCGGATTGCGCCGCAAGGTTTCTCATCCCCCTCTTTCAGAAGTCCTTCCGAGAAGGAGACTTGACCGCCTTTGACTGTGCCGTCTACCTGTTTCAGCCCATCCGCTTTATCTTTATCGGCTTGATGACCGTGATGATGTGGATTCAGACCATATATCCCGAATCCCCGTTCTTTTGCTTGAAGTATGTCTTTCCAGCAGAAGTATGGTACGTTTTTGTTCTGCTGCAGTTCTTCTATGGCCCCATCATTGTCTTTGCCGAAAAGAAATTCAATCTTAAGGTGCTGATGGGCTTCATTATTTATCCCTTTTACTGCCTCACCTGGGTTCCCATCACCATTCAGGGCTTCATGAGCAAAAACAACAAGGATTGGAACCACACGCTCCATACCAGGGAGATTTCTATCAATGAATTGGAAAAGGTATAAAAAAACCTAGGGAATGTCAAGGGGACGGTTCTTGTGACACACATAATGTGTGTCACAAGAACCGTCCCCTTGACATCTTTTAATGTTATTGGCCTTTAAAGTAATTACTTCGGATGATCTTATCGGCGATATCGATGCCCTTTATGGCTTCATCCTTGTATTGTTCATTTCCTGGATCTCCGATGAAGGACCTGTCTGCTAGAACCGCATAACTCTTCTTGGTTTTTAACAAATTCCGTCCCATAGCAGTATCCATATATACATTTTCATCAACCCCCATCAAGTACGCAACGGTTGGCATGATATCAACATGCCCGCCTCTGGTCTCGATCACTTCACCCTGAATCTGTTTTGAATATATAAACAGCGGAATTTCCGTATTCTTTTGAGCCCACCAGTCCTCGGCAGGTGTAATATCCTTCAATTCATCGTGATAGTACTTGTGCACTCCACAGTGGTCTCCATAAATCACGATCACCGTATTGTCCATCAGTCCATCTTTTTCAAGTCTGGAAATTAGATTGCCGATGTGCTTGTCGGTATAATGAATACTCTGGAAGTACCCCCCCAGCTTTGTCTTATCCATGGCTTCATCCAGCTTGAGCTCTCTGTACTGCTTCTCAATATCAAAAGGACCATGGCTGGTCAAGGTCACCATAAATGTATAAAAGGGCTGTTTTTGCTTTACAATCTCATCCCCGACCTGCCTTAAAAAGGAACCGTCACTCAAGCCCAAGCCAATCTTTTCATCCTGCACAAAGTTTTCAGAATCCAAAAGCCGGTCAAATCCAAAGGACTTCAATGCCTCCATCCAGTTCCAGAAAGCTCCCTTATCCGGATGGATCGCCAAGGTCGAATATCCCAGGGTTTCCATCAGCTTGGGCATTGAATTGTAAGTATTATACGGATACCGGAAAAATGTGCTGCCCTTTCTCACGGGATATACGGAAGTGTTGGACATAAGATCGGAGTCTGAGCTGGTCCCGTTATAAACCTGTTCATGAATGTTTGAGAAATACAGGCTGTTTTTATAGAGCTTATTGAGGTTGGGCGTGATCTCCTGACCATTGATTTTTTGGTTGATCACAAAGTTCTCCAGGGATTCTACCTGTAAAAAAATCAGGTTCTTCCCTTTAAACATCTCCTTATACTTGTTATCCGGCAGATTCTCCTTCTTATCCTCAAACCATTTCTTAATCTCCGCCGTTTCTTCCTGGCTCAACTTTAAAGGAATATTATCCTCCCAATAATTATAGGTGTCATAAATATGATAGCCGATGGGAGAAAGATTCATAATGGTCTGCTTTGGTGTCCAGCAGATTCTGAAAAGGATTTGATTCTGTCCCTTTTCTACGATATCCACCTTATAGTGCGTATATGCAATGTATCCGCTGCATGCGACAAACAACAGAGAAAACATGAAGATGCTTCTGCTCATGCCCTTATACGGGTTCTTGCTAAAAAATACGATCACTAGGATGATCAAAACATCAAATATAAAAATCAGGTCTACCGGTCTGGCCATGGACAGAATACTGTCCGACATGTTTTGAAGATTCGCAACCTGTTTCAGCAAGTGTAGATTCAACAGCGTACCAAACCCACGATAATACCATAGATCAAACATCAACAGCACGGAAACAATTCCGTTCACCGTAGCAAGGAACCATAAATGCCCTTTCCCTTTAAAGAAAAAGGCAAAAGCCAGAATTGTAACGATAAAGCTTCCGTAAATGGTCACCGAAGGGATGGCATGATATGCAAGCGTCATATGAGGACGAGCCAAACCTTCATTGATCAAAAACCCTATGAAAGCTACAGATTTAAACAGCAATGCAAGAAACGTATAGTGCCAGAGTATATCTTTAACGAAAACCCAAATTCCATCACGAGCATATCCGGCATATTTACCGGCTGCTCCCTTTATGACCCCCACCATCTCATGATCCTTCCTGTCCGTTTATATTTTGAAAACTATTATACATGATCTGCTGACTATATTCCAATAGACACGGAAAAAACTTGCATAAATTGAAACATCATGTTCCCGACAGCGATTCCACGGAAGAGAACATGATGTTAATGTCTAATAAGAATACGATGTTCAAGCCGGACCTCACTATAAAACTTTAACAGAGAACCGGAACATGTATTGTACTTTTCAATTTTAACCTACTTTTTTCAATGCCTCAATGTCATCTATATCCAGCACTTTGGTATGTAAAGTATGTACCCAGTCCCTCTTGTTCATATCGATCAAACCCTGGATGATGATCGGTACCCAGGTAAGGTTGTAAAACGGAGCCGTGATGAAATATTTCAATGTATTGAATGAAACCTTCCGCTCCAAAAGCAGGAACAGAATACCCAAATACATTAATGCAAAAGATGTCCAGAATGCCGGATCGCCAGCGATGAGCATCGCAGGAAAGCTAATTGCCATGATGAAACCATTGATTACGACAATCACAGGCTGGAACATATACAATGCTGCATCTAAAGCTACGATGTCTTTTTCCTTCACTGCCTTGACCAAAAGACTGACCAGATACCGTTTTACACAATCAAAGTGTCCCTGCATCCAGCGTTTTCTCTGTCTCCATGATTGCGGAAGTTCCAGCGGCTTCTCGTCATAAATAACCGCGTCATGTGCCCAGTGTACTTTCTTTCCTTTAAGAACGAGTTTCAAAGTAAATTCAAGGTCTTCGGTGAGACAGGTCGCTCCCCATCCGATTTCCTTCAGTACATTGGTTTTTACAACAAACCCTGTTCCGCCAAGGATACAGCTTAAACCAAGATAGTGTCTTGGGAGCTGGAACATTCTGTTTCCAATCCAAAAAGCAATGGAGTTGTTGCAAGCGATCCAGGAATCGTGGGGGTTTTTGCTGTCGAGATAACCCTGAATTACTTCATGACCCATGCACAGCTGTTTGTTCATTTCCATTAGGAAGTTGGGAGATACGAGGTTATCGGCATCGAAGATACATACTGCATCATATTTTTTATCCATCTTGAAGAGCTTATCGAACATCCACTCCAGGGAATAACCCTTCCCTCTTTTTACTTTGTTGAAACGCTCATGGACAATAGCACCATTTTCTCTGGCAACTGCAGCTGTATCATCTTCACAGTTGTCCGCAATGACATAGATGTCATACAGGTGACTTGGGTAATTCATCATCTTTAAGTTTCTTACAATGTTGCCGATGACTGCTTCTTCATTATGAGCTGCAACAAGAACTGCAAACCGGTTTACAACAGGAAACTTCTCAGCAGGAACTCCCTGCCTTTTAAACCAGCCGAAAACAGATACACCTATGTAGTATAGAAAAAATGTCAATAGAATTGCCTGCAAGGCGAACAAGCCTGAGTCTGCAATGGACTCAAGTGAAAGCCACTTGATGATCATATTCATTTTATTGTTTCTCCTTTTATCTTCTCTCTCTATATCAAAAAACTACACTTCAATAAAAGTTACACTATGTTTCCAATTTTGGCAAGGCCGATTTTCCGTAAATATAAGTTGTTTTCTTGAGAAATCTTGCTATATGGCTGAATTACAGCCGGTAATAAGGATATTAATGGAATTTCTCCCGCAGGCTGTCCATTTTTAAACAAAAAAAGTCCTCTCTTTCGAGAGGACATGCTTTATCTTTTTGAAACTACCAGTTCATCTCCCTGGAGTTCTATTACCACATGATCGCCAGTCTTTACTTTACCTTCAAGCATTTCCTCTGCCAACCGATCCTCAACCAGACTCTGTATGGATCTTCGGAGAGGTCTTGCTCCGAATACCGGATCAAATCCTTTCTTCGCCAGGAAGGCTTTCGCATCTTCAGTCACCTCAAGGGTGATTGCACTCTGTTTGAGTCTCTTGGACAAAGTATCTGTCATCAAGCCGACAATCTGTTTGATATGTTCTTCATCCAACGGATGGAACACAATGATCTCATCGATCCTGTTGAGAAACTCAGGTCTGAAAGTCCTCTTGAGTTCTCCCATGACATTGCTCTTCATATCTTCATAGTTTCTGGCTTTCTCATCCCCAGCGGCCGCAAATCCCATTCTCTTGGGTTCTGTAATCATTCTGGCACCTACATTGGATGTCATGATGATCACTGTATTGCGGAAGTCTACCAGTCTTCCCTGGGCATCTGTAAGTCTTCCGTCTTCCAATATCTGCAGCAGGATATTGAACACATCCGGATGTGCCTTTTCAATTTCATCAAAAAGCAATACGGAATAGGGCTTTCTTCTTACCTTTTCTGTCAGTTGACCGCCTTCATCATACCCTACATAACCCGGAGGTGATCCCACCAATCTTGAAACACTGTGCTTTTCCATATATTCTGACATATCGATTCGAATCATCGCATTTTCGTCGCCAAACATGGATTCTGCCAGCGCCTTTGTCAACTCTGTTTTACCAACCCCTGTCGGTCCAAGGAAAATAAATGAACCAACGGGACGTTTTGGGTCTTTCAGTCCTACCCTACCTCTTCGGATTGCCTTAGAAATCGCTTTTACAGCCTCGTTCTGACCGATGACTCTCATATGGAGAACTTCCTCCATTTTCATAAGTCTTTCGGTTTCTTCTTCCGCAAGCTTCTTTACAGGAATTCCTGTCCAGCTGGCAACGATCTCCGCGATTTCCTCCTCACCCACCGTATCGGTTCTGGTCTGATGCTTTTGCTGCCAATTGTTTTTCGCTTTTTCGAGTTCATTCTTCACGCGCTGCTCTTCGTCCCTAATTCTGGCAGCTTTTTCAAATTCCTGACAACGGATGGAATCTTCCTTTTCTTTTCTCAATTTTTCTACCTGCTCTTCCAGATTCTTTAAATCCGGCGGCGCAGTGAAGGACTTCAGCCTTACTCTGGATGCTGCTTCATCAATCAAGTCGATCGCTTTATCCGGCAGGAACCGGTCTGTAATATACCGATCTGAAAGATTTACGGACGCTTCGATGGCATCGTCTGTAATCTTCACTCTGTGATGGGCTTCGTATTTATCCCTTACACCCTTCAGAATTTCAACAGCTTCTTCCTTTGTAGGCTCTCCAACAGTAATGGGCTGGAATCTTCTTTCAAGGGCTGCATCCTTCTCTACATGCTTTCTATATTCATTCAGTGTCGTTGCACCGATTACCTGAATTTCACCTCTGGCAAGAGACGGTTTTAGAATATTGGATGCGTCAATGGCTCCTTCAGCGGCTCCTGCACCAATAATTGTATGCATTTCATCGATGAAGAGGATGACATTCCCTGCCTTCCTTATTTCATCCATAGCTTTTTTCAGTCTTTCTTCGAATTCGCCTCTATATTTTGCCCCTGCAACCATGGAAGACATATCCAGGGTGACAACTCTCTTCTCCTTTAGGATCTCGGGAATATTTCCTTCCACGATTTTTTGTGCCAAACCTTCTGCAATCGCAGTCTTTCCTACCCCCGGTTCCCCAATGAGACAGGGGTTGTTTTTAGTTCTTCTGCTGAGAATCTGGATGACGCGCTCGATCTCCTTGTCACGGCCGATCACCGGGTCAAATTTCCCTTCTCTGGCCATTTCTGTCAAATCCCTTCCAAACTGGTTAAGGGTTGGCGTATTGCCATAGCTCTGACTGTTCTTAGGAGAGCCCGATGCCCCGGGTGCTTCCTCATTCAGCATCTTTCCAAGCTCACCGATCAGTTTTTGAGGATCAACTCCCAGATCCATCAATATCCTTACAGCAACACTCTCCCCTTCTTTCATGATTCCCAGAAGAAGATGTTCTGTACCGATATAATTATGTCCCATTCTCCGTGCTTCTCTGAAACCCAGCTCCAAAACTCTCTTGGTTCTCGGTGTAAATCCGAGGGGCTGCTGACCGGTTTCCTCTCCACGCCCAATGAGTTCCTCTATTTCCTTCAATATCTTTTCTTCGCTGACTCCCTGACTTTGCATCACGCGTGCAGCAACTCCGCTTCCCTCTTTTACGAGTCCGAGGAGCAGGTGCTCCGTTCCAACATAGTTATGTCCAAGAAGCATCGCGCTTTCCTGTGAATAATTGATTGCCTTTTCGGCTTTTTCTGTAAAACGCCCGTACATTCGGTATCACCCTCCATCCTTTTTGTATCTAAGTTGAATTTGTTGTATTCACATAAATCATAAACATATTGATTTTATATTTGAGATTATGAGCAAATGTTGATAGGCTTGTTATGCACTTGTTTAGCTTTTGCAACCTTTGTCCAAATCAGAATATGTTCAACATGGCAAACACTGCACATAACGATTTAATCCGCCAGCTTCAGCTTGTTCCGGATCAATTCCGCCCTCTTGATATCCCGTTCATCCGGAGTCAGCTGTTTTCCTACACTCTTTTGCAGGCTGGCTGACTGAGAAACCAGTATAATTTCATTTAGAGTTTCTCCGTTTATGTTCTTGATTATTCCCATATCCACACCCAGTCGAACATCCGAAAGAAGCTTCATGGCTTCCTCCGAAGACATGATCCGGGAATGCTTCAGTGCGCCCAGTGATCTTTGCACCTTATCTTCAAACCGGAAGGGATTCTGCTTATACAATTCATTCCTCAGCATCCTCTCCTGTTCAATGATCTGGGAAGTAATGTTCGTAATACCTGCGATAATTTCTTCCTCATCCTGCCCTAAGGTCACCTGATTGGAAATCTGAAACATATTCCCTGAAGCCTCGGTATTCTCACCATAAAGTCCCCTTACAGCGACCCCCATCTTGCTGCAAGCCTCCAAAATGCTCCGGATATAGCCGGTCATCATTAAAGCCGGTAAATGCAGCATTGCAGATGCCCGAATCCCTGTACCGATATTGGTAGGGCAGCAGGTCAAATATCCAAAATGACTGTCAAACGCCATATCGATTCTTTCTTCCAAAAGGGTATCCAGCTTATTGCATAAGTCCCATGCCTTTTCGATCTGAAAACCCGGGAACAGGCACTGAATCCTCAAATGATCCTCTTCATTCACCATAATACTGATCTTTTCATCCCGGCTGACCAAAGCTCCGGAAGTCCGCTGGCCTTCTGCCAGCTGCGGGCTCACCAGGTGTTTTTCAACCATGATCTGCCTTTCAATGGGGTTCAAAGTCTGTATATCAACAAAAACAAAATCTTTGGAAATCGCACTATTACCATTGAGAACTGCATCTGTAGCTTCTGCCAGTACCTTTTTCTCCTGCTCCTTTGTCATCCTGAAGGGAAAAGGATAATTGCTGAAATTTCTTGCAAGCCTTACCCTACTGCTGATGACAACATCGGCTTCAGGGCCGCTTTCAATATACCACGCACCCATTTGAATACCTCCCCCAAACTACTTGCTCGTTCCTGCCTCATACATCCTGATCTGATCCCTGAGTTGTGCCGCTCTTTCATATTCTTCCGTTTGAATCGCCTTATTCAAAGCGTCTCTAAGCTTTTCAAGCTCCTTAGTAGTCTGCACTTTTTCCGTTACTCTTTTGGGAGCCTTTCCATGGTGTTCCACATTGCCATGCAATCTTTTCAGCAAGGGCCCCAGCTTTTCAGCAAATACTTCATAGCAATTGCCGCATCCAAGTTTCCCGTTCTTTTGAAACTCTTCAAAACTCATGCCGCATTTCTCACATACCGTCTCCTTAATCTCAGGCTTGATATAAGGGTTCGCATAATCAAATCCGATAAACCCTGAAAAAAGATCCTGAATGCTCATCGGAGACTCCATTCCGAACTTTCCTTTTTCTTTGGCACACTGCTCACAAAGGTACATTTCAACCTTATTACTGTTAACGATCTGAGTAAAATGCACATTGGCAACCCTTTTCTGGCAATGCTGGCACAACATCGTTTCCACCCTTTCTTTATTCTCTGGACTCTGGGGTGCGTATTCCGAACATACTATTCCCCCAAAAGGTTAATTTTCTTTACGTATTACTATCTTATGAGTGTATTTAAATATATTTCCCTCATGTAAAGCAATATCAAACATTCAATCTATTTTCATTCAGTTTTGAAGTCCAATCGAAAGATCCTTATAATGTCAACCCGCTATGGCTCTATACCAGCAAGCTCATCAGCATATTTTTCAGTATGCTTGACCGCAACATATCCCGCTGGGGAAGCGGCACTGCACAGAGGATCTTATCGCTGACTGCGGCTTTTAAAAGGTACCCCTCTCTTGGAGTAATCACATCATAATCAACAAAGTTATTGATGAAGATCTCCGCAGACTGCTGGGAAATACTGTTTCCCATGGAGGTAACAATATGCATGAGGTAGTTGCCCTCGTGGCTGATATTGACTCTTCTGATGCGGATATGCCCGCCTCCACCCCTGCGGCTTTCAACATAGTAACCTTTATCGGACGTAAATCTTGTATCGATTACATAATTGATTTGGGACGGCACACAGTTGAAATGACTTGCAAGCTCATTTCTTTGTATTTCTATGGTCCCATTGGTATCGTCAATCAGCTGCTTTATAAATGCTTCAATAATGTCACTAAGCCTAGCCATATTTTCACCTCGTTGATTTTGACTATCTTTGACCTTTAGTTAGATTATAAAAGATGAGGATTTCTTATTCAACTCAAAATATCTCGGATTCATAATAAAAATTTGGTATTGTCCAGAGATATATCTATATATTTCTCTATTTCAAATAATTGCTTTTAATTACTGCGTTTTGTTTCTTCTTCCACCTTTTTTCCTTCTTCTGGAGACAGTTCTTCAGTTACTTCCTCAAGATGCCGTGCAATTTTTCTTTGTCGGTCGGGAGTCTTCCAGTTATACAAGGAAGAAACAAACTCCCCGTACATGGTCGTATCTTCTATTCTTTCATCTTTTGGAACGTTTTTGTTATTGATATTCGCCATGGTTTGAACTCTCCTTTTCACTTGTTTGATTTATTTTTTGCTAAAGGGAAAAATGTATTCCTGTTGGGGACGCTTCTCAAAAACTAAAAACATCTAAAAAGCATTTACTCCGATTAGTTCATTGAATATTTGACCATATACAATTTTTTCCTTTATTAAATCGTATCCTCTGCTACACAGGTTTGAACATGCTGACACAGTTATGTTATACATGTTTTTGCATATCTCCTGGTAACTCATTCCACAAAGTACTCTCATCGAATATGCACATAGCGCTCTATATTCCATCAGCCTCTTCTTTGTTTTTAACATCAGACTCCCCATATTACTCACCATTAATCGGTTAGAAATATACGAAATAAGCTTTGCCGGATGATTATCCCTTAGAATAATTCTTCTTCCGCTGCGATACTCATTCGCTACAGCGCTTGATATTTTTTTATCTATTGCCGCTGTTGTCCAGAGATCTCTATGATGATTTGCAAACTCCTTATATTTTTGAGCAAAAGCTTTAACATCATGAGTGTTGAAGAGGTCCATCACAAAACTCAGATCTACAATACCAAAGTAGTCCTTCCTAATTCCTAAATAAACTCCGTATGAGGAGAATTGGTATTGCTCCTCTCTTCCTGCAAAGCCTTCCATATCCTTTGGATTATTGTGAATGTATGCCGAAACAGTAAGATTATACTCGTCACTATCCAGTATTCGACTCTCAAATCTCTCTTGAAACACAGGTCCATGCCTATTATATTTTCTATTGTAATACCTGACATAAGCCACATTAGTGCAGTGCATAAACTTGGACACATCAAATCCGTTAGGATCCAAATGAATATGAAGGTGGTTGTCCATAAGACAATATGCATAAATGCTGCACTTATATCTCTCAGTATATCTTTTTAGTAACCCAAGGTAATAGGCCTTATCGTCGTCGTCCCTAAAGAGCAGATATTCAGACACACTTCTGCACATTACATGATAAATGCTTTCTGCGCTTTTTTCTCTTGCTTTTCTTGGCATAAACATCCCCCTCCTTAACCATAATAATTATATCATCAAGGCAGGTACAGCCTGTATATATTTCCTAGTTTTTGAGAAGCGTCCCCCCAAAAAAGAAGAGGCTATTCGCCTCTCCATCATGATTGTATTCCATCGTCCTTATTGGTTTTGTTATTATCATAAAACCTATTTCTTCTTAGATACTTTCTATAAATTACAATCCCGCCCCAAACGATCAGGCCTAACACGATAAGCACCGGCAAGGATTGAACCAGTACGATCAAAAATTCCCCAAAAAATGTTGCCACTCCCTTGATACTTCCCAAAAAGCTTCCGGAGAGTCTTCCCCAATAGGATTTGGTTTGTGCAGTCGGCACATTGGAATCAAAGCCCTTTTCAACCATGTTGATGGTGATGGTGGACAACTCGACTAAATCACTCCATTTCTTCAAGGTACCTGTCAGCCCCTCGATCTCATGCCGAATATCCGTCAGTCTGCTTTCAGTTTTAAAGATAGTATCAGGATCATTGATTTTCTTTAAATATTCTTCCAGCCTGCTTTCTTCATACTTTAAGAGTCTAAGTCTGGATTCAACGTCGAAGAATTGATCCGTGACATCATCACTTTTGATGCTTTCATCCAGCAGTAATCCCAGCCCTTTGATGTCGGACAGCACATTTTCAAATTTATTCTTATCTACTCTTACAACGATAACGCCTCGAGTGATCAACTTCTCTTTTCCTTCATTATAAATCTTCTCTTTCTTAATATTGGATTCCTGAATAAATCCAAAGGCAGAAATCAAAGATTTGATTTGTCCATATGACTTTTCAAAGTTTTCTACCTCAACAGAAATATTAGCATTTCGGATGATCTTACGCTGTGCCAGAATTGCATTGGAAACCGTCTGACTTGCTGCTCCGCTCCCCGTAAATCCGGTTGCACTCTTTTCACTTTCTGAGTTTTTCATCTTCGTATCGGCTTTGCTTGCCGCCGGAGCTGCTTCTTCCCTTTTAGCCTCTGCTTTATCAGCGAAATTATCAATCCCACTGTCTTTATCCATCGCCTGTGGAGCAGCTTTTGCCATAGGGGCCTCTGATTTGGTTGATGATGATTTTGCACCGCAGCCAACCATTACAGACCCGATCAATACTAAAACCATCAATAAACTCAGTATTCTTTTAACCATGCCCTGTTCCTCCTTTTTATATTGTCTTTTGGGCAGTATGCCAACCAGTCAATCTTACTGCCGTTTTTCTATTTGTTTGATTAGACGATGGATTTATGATTTAGTTCCAATATTTTGATAAAAATATTTTGTATTCAAAATTCTACAAAAAAGAGATACTGTTTCGAACAGTACCTCTTTTTGAATATTCACATTTTTGATTATTCGTCGTCATCCTCTTCAGCCATATGCTTCTTAGCTTCTTCAATGACCTTATTGGCAACCATAGCCGGAGCTTCTTCATAACGTTCAAACCAGAGTCGGAAACTTCCCCTGCCCTGAGTCATGGAACGCAAATCCGTAGCATATTTCGCCATTTCTGCCTGAGGAACCTCAGCAACTACCTGCTGAATACCGTCATCCTGCGGATTCATCCCAAGAATACGACCTCTTCTCTTGTTCAAGTCACCGATGATGTCTCCCATATAGGAGTCCGGAACATAGATTTCAACATGTGCAATAGGTTCCAATAATGCCGGTGACGCCATGGGCAGCCCCTTCTTATAAGCCAGTCTCGCTGCAATTTTGAAGGCCATTTCCGAAGAGTCGACATCATGATAGGATCCATCTACCAACGTTGCTTTCAGGTTAACTACTGGATACCCAGCCAAAATACCCCGGGTGATTGCTTCTCTTAAGCCTTTATCTACCGCGGGATGATACTGTTTTGGAACAGAACCTCCAAAGATCTTTTCTTCAAACAATAGATCTTCCTGTGGTCCAGGCTCAAACTCAATCCATACATGACCATACTGACCATGTCCGCCAGACTGTTTCTTATGCTTCCCTTCGACCTTGACCTTCTTTTTAATGGTCTCTCTGTATGGAACCCTGGGTTCAATGAGGTTAACGGATACACCAAACTTTGCTTTAAGTTTGCTTACGATTACATCCAGATGCTGTTCACCAACACCGGAAATCAATGTTTGATGGGTTTCTGTATTTAACTTCACCTTAAAGGTCGGATCCTCATCCTGGAGCTTATGTAAGCCGGAGCTGATCTTTTCTTCATCCCCCTTCGCCTTAGGCTCTACTGCCAATGACAGAGCAGGTTCCGGGAACTCGATCTTATCTAAAACAATTGCTTTGGCCTGTTCACAAAGGGTATCATTGGTATTGGTATGCTGGAGCTTTGCAATAGCGCCGATATCTCCTGCGACTAGCTTATCTACGGGAATCTGCTTTTTGCCTCTCAGCATAAACACCTGTGCAGTCTTTTCGGGCTTTTCCGTGGTAGAATTGAAAACAGTTGAATCGGACTTAAGTGTCCCTGAGTATACTCTGAATATGGAAATCTTACCTACGAACGGGTCTGCTATCGTCTTAAACACAAGTGCTGAGAGGGGGGCATCTGCAGCGGCCTTAAATTCCACAGGTTCATCCGTTCCTGGCTTCTTTCCTTTAATAGAAGGTTTATCAACTGGAGACGGCATTTCTTCGATGATGGCATCCATCAACGCCCATACCCCTTTGTTCGCTGCTGCTGAACCGCAGAATACGGGAACAACGGAACCATCGGCAACACCGATTCGCAAACCTTTTACAATTTCCTCGTGGGTAAAGGCCTCTCCTGCAAAAAACTTTTCCATCAATTCTTCATCCGTTTCAGCAATGGCTTCATTCAAGCCTTCTCTGATGGATGTGATTCTATCATTTAAATCGGCAGGGATCTCAACATCAATGAGCTTATCCTTGTCGAATTTTTTCGCGTTCATATTGATTATATCAACCAGACCGACAAATTTATCGTTCTCGATGATGGGAATTTCAAATGCTACAACGCCTTTTCCAAAGGTGTTGACCAATTGCTCAAAAACATTAAAGAAATTGGCATTTTCTTCATCCAATTTATTAACATAGAACATTTTGGGGATGCCCTGTTCCTTAGCGAAGGCCCAGGCCTTTTCTGTACCAACGGCTACGCCGCTCTTCCCCGATACCAGAATTACAGCTGAATCTGCAACCCGGATACCTTGCTTTACTTCTCCTACAAAGTCGAAGTAACCAGGGGTATCAATTACGTTAATTTTATGATCCTTCCACTCGCATGGAGCTATCGCAGTGCTGATAGATACCTTTCTCTTGATTTCTTCCGGGTCATAGTCAGTAGTCGTTGTACCGTCTGCTACTTTTCCGAATCTGTCAAGAACTCCGGTATTGAACAGCATTGCTTCCGCCAGAGTCGTCTTTCCTGCTCCGCCGTGTCCCAGCAGGCACACATTGCGGATTTTGTCAGAGCTGTAGTCTTTCATAAAAATTCCCCCTTAAATGTTACTAAGCAGCTTTCCATTAATTGCTTACTTTAGTATTATCATTCCTACATTATAGGAAAATAATTCATGGGTTGAGAATTATAATGATCGAAATCGCTTACCCTACCTTGGGTTGCGTCACCTTGAGCGAAGTTGTTTCAAAGTAAAATTCATTCGCCTAGCTTTTAACTACATCATCCGGTCAGATCTTATACGTAATATGTCTTTATTCTGTTTTCATCCTTTGTAAAGATTGTTGCGATTTGCCCTATGTTTCTTGCACTGTTTTCTGCTATGAGTTTAAGAAAAATAATTTAATTTTGATATAATTACTATTCTATTTTTTTTGCGTTTTTCCTTTATTTTGTGTTAAAAATTTTTAAAATGTTAACATCCGGATAACCTGCTTTAGACTTTATAGCCTATGATATAAAAGCCGGGGATATGATTCCTGTTTGTTAATCCACACTTTAAATGATTTGAATCTGCACAAAGTGATATTAATGTCCTATAAATAAGAAGTATTAAGTGAACTGTATATCTATAGAAACGTAAAACAATCCCATTTTAAACTTTAGAATTATAATATGAAACACATTAGTATTAGGAACATTTTATGTAATGTATTAACTATGAGTTCTTCCCAGAGCGTGACGACTACACGGATGTAGTCGTAGCCGTCACTGCGCAGGGATGCGACATTGACGGCGGCAGCGGCGGAAGCCTTCATGGCGTTTGAATGATGACTTTTCCGCCGATTTTGGTCATTCAAAAGCGGCATAAGGACTACAGAGACTCTGAATAATCAACTTACAAAAGTTCAGCAGCTTGGTCCAAACTTTCACCTTCTATAAATATAAACGGAAAAATTATTTGCTATAGACAGATTCAATTTTCATAATATGGAGGTCAACGTAATTGACGTGGGATGAAAAAGCTTTTTCCCCTTCAATATAGTTGACAATTATATATAAGCATTGTAAATTTAAATAAAACTTGTGTATTTCTTTATACGCAGTTCATGTCAAAGAAATGCCGAAGTTTTGATCAGCAATAATTTGTAAAACGGTAGAATGGAGAAATCATCCTGGCTTGGGAATACTATCGCCAGGAAGCTGTATCAGGTGCGTTTCCACATATTGAATGCATTAGGCATTTATTATGTTAAAAGCGTCCTGTATTCGTTTAGGACAGTTGGATTGTTGGTAGAACATTGTAGAAAGGAAGGATTTTAAAATGATTATTGTAATGAGGCCAGGTTCGTCGGAAAATCAGATCGGCGAAGTCACCAAGGTGCTTGAATCCCTTGGCCTGGGAGTACACATTTCTAAAGGCGCTGAAGTAACCATCATCGGGGTTATCGGCGACAAACGGGTGCTGAATGATGTTCCCCTTGAATTAATGCCGGGGGTTGAAAAGCTTGTTCCCATCGTGGAATCCTACAAGCTTGCAGGGAAAACCTTTAAGCCGGAACCCAGCGTAATTGACGTTCAAGGTGTGAAAATCGGAGGCAAGGAACTTGTGATCATGGCAGGTCCCTGCGCAGTAGAAAACCATGATCAAATCGTTCAGGCAGCACTTTCTGTGAAAAAGTCAGGAGCTCAGATTTTAAGGGGTGGAGCCTTTAAACCCAGAACCTCGCCTTATGCCTTTCAAGGTCTCGAAGAAGAAGGATTGAAACTTTTAAAAGAGGCAAAGGATGCCAGCGGATTGCTGGTTATCACAGAAGTTACAAGTGAAAAAGCAGTTGAAATTTCAGATAAATACGTCGATATGTTCCAGATCGGAGCAAGAAACGTTCAAAACTTCCAACTTTTAAGAGAAGTTGGCCGTTCCGGAAAACCGGTTGTTTTAAAGAGAGGACCTTCAACCACCATTGATGAGTGGCTGAATGCCGCAGAATACATCATCAGTGAAGGGAATTACAATGTCATTCTTTGTGAAAGAGGTATCCGAACCTTTGAAACAGCTACAAGAAACACATTGGATATCAGTTCGGTGCCGGTAGTTAAGAATTCAAGCCACCTGCCCATTATTGTAGACCCGAGCCATGCGGCCGGCAAGTCCAAATATGTAGCTCCGCTTGCTATGGCTGCTATTGCAGCGGGGGCAGACGGTCTCATTGTTGAAGTTCACCCAAATCCCCGGTGTGCGCTGTCGGATGCTGCGCAGCAGCTAACACCGGAAAGCTTTGATGAGTTATGCAAGGATATCAGTAAGCTTGCTCAAATTCTGGGGAGAGAGTTCAACTATGGCAAACAATGATATTAAATCCCTGAATTTCGGCGATCTTAAAGTAAGCATTATCGGTCTTGGCCTGATCGGAGGGTCTCTTGCCAGAGCCCTTCGAGAGCGGTTGGGCGTTAAAGATATTACAGCCGTAAACAGGAATCTGGACTCTATAAAAGAAGCGATCAAAGACGGCACCATCGCCCGTGGCTTTGACGAAGTAAATGAATATGTTTGGGAATCCGACATCATTTTTATCTGTACTCCTGTAAAACGCACCCTGCAATACATCGATGAGCTGGCAGGGAAAGTCAAGAAAGATTGTATCATTACAGATGTCGGAAGCACCAAAGCAGAAATCATCCAATTCGTGAATCAGCTGAAAGCTCCTCCGCAATTCATCGGAGGTCACCCCATGGCTGGTGCTGAAAAAGTAGGCTATTCTGCAAGCTTCAGCCACCTTTTTGAAAACGCCTTCTATATTCTATCTCCATGCATAAGTACAGGTGAAAATGCCATTCAGTTGATGACTGAATTAACCAAAGGAATCGGCGCTATTCCTATTGTCCTTGACTCCGAAGACCATGACAGGATTACGGCAGGCATCAGCCATGTTCCTCATGTCATCGCATCAACCCTTGTAAACCTGGTTAAAGAACTGGATTCAGAAAGCGGAAAAATGCAGTTGCTGGCAGCTGGCGGTTTCAAGGATATTACGAGAATCGCTTCTTCCAGTCCCGAGATGTGGGAAAATATTGTTTTGAGTAATAAAAAGCAGGTCTGCGAAATACTCAATCAATACGTACGGTTGATCAATGAATTTAAAGAAAGTATTCATACCGAAGATTCTCTTTGGATCTATGATGCCTTTGAATCCGCAAAAATCTATAGAGATTCCTTTTCCTCCAATGTGAAAGGGCCTATTGCTTCCATGCATGAGGTGATTGTTGATGTCGTTGACAAACCGGGAATCATTGGAAAGATCGCAACACTCCTTGGGAATCACAATGTAAATATTAAAAACATCAATGTCTCCAACAGCAGGGAGTTCGAACAGGGTTGCCTGCGAATCACTCTCTCCGATGCTGAAAGTGCAAATATTGCCTTTGACTTGTTAATAAACGAAGGATATAAAGTATATAAAAGAACTTAATCCATCCATCTTTATTTTAACCTAACCAATATACAGCAAATTAAGGCTGTACTAAAAAGTCTATAGGAATTTGTGTGTAAAGTTGACATGATTCTGCTCGAATAGATATAAATATATCTTAATTTATATTCTTTATTGATTGTCAGAGCAAAATTACCGAATATATTTATATGGGTACATTTTGGATTCTTTTTTGAATTCGGTAATTTAAATATATTTTACTGTCAACAAAACTAAGATTGGGGGCATCAAGCAGTGGTTATTGAACAAAGAAATTCACTAAAAGGCGAGATCTCCGTTCCCGGTGACAAATCCATTTCCCATAGGGCTGTAATGTTTGGAGCTTTAGCAAAGGGCGTCACTGAAATTGAGGGTTTTTTAATGGGCGAAGATTGCCTGAGCACCATTGATTGTTTTAGAAAAATGCAGGTTGCAATTGAGCTTCTTCCCAACAACAAGGTTAAAGTCCATGGAAATGGTCTATATGGGCTTAAGCCATCCTCAGCCCTACTGAATACCGGCAAAGCAGGAACAACTTTGAGACTGCTTCTTGGAGCTTTGGTCGGCCAGCCCTTCAACTCAAAAATCACAAGAGATGATATGGTGCTCAAAAAACCGGTAGGCAAAGTGATCACCCCGTTAAAACAGATGGGTGCCAATATCAACGGCAAGGACAACGCAAATTTTTGCCCCTTGCTGATTACTCCCTCCAAGCTGAAGGGCATTGCTTACACTGTCGAGCTGAATGAAACCCATATAAAATCTCCGGTTCTTATCGCAGGGTTATACGCAGATGGAGAAACAACCGTGACAGAAGCCGTAAAGTCCAGAGACCATACGGAACTGATGCTGAATTATTTCGGTGCTGATATCAAGGTTAACGGGCTGAGTACAACAAGCCGTAAGACTGAAAACCTATATGCCCAACAGGTCAAGATTCCCGGGGATATCTCCATTGCATCCTATTTCATTACTGCAGGCTTAATTGTCCCCAATTCGGATATTATAATAAGGAATGTCGGTATAAATCCAACAAGAACAGGTATCTTAGATGTATACAAGTCTATGGGCGCTAAAATTGAAATCTCTAATGAACGGGTTGTCAGCAATGAGCGTGTAGCCGATATCAGAGTGACGACCTCTGAATTAAACTCCGCTCAAATCAGCGGAGAGATGATTCCAAGGCTGATTGATGAAATCCCCGTTATCGCGGTTGCAGCGTGCATGGCTCAAGGCACAACTACCTTCTCCGGCTTGAAGGGTTTCAAGATCAAGGATTTTGGAAGAGTAAAAAATCTCGTTACGGAGCTTTCAAAAATGGGAGCCAGCATTCGGGAAACAGAGGATGGGATGACCATCGAAGGCGGTAAGGGATTAAGAGGAACAGTGATTGAAACATACAATGATCACGCCATTGCCATGTCCATGTCCATTGCCGGTTTGGCTGCCGATGGAGAAACAATGATCCGGAAAGCTCAATCTGTCGACATTGCTTTCCCGGATTTCTTTTCAACATTGAATAAACTGTAGATCCTTTTATATTAGATTGCAAATGAGCATCTATGTGGATGCTCATTTTTGTTTCCCTATACAGGAAGGCTTATTCATTTCACCAGTGGGTGAACACCAGGTTTGCATCTATTCTTTTTCTGTCCTTTATTTCTTCATTATTGATCCGAATCACCTTTCCATCACAGATTCTTCTTAATATGAAAGTGATGGGTTGGATATAGTTTGAAACAAGGTTTATGCAGAACTCATTTTGTTTGTTGACAATCTTCATTTGTATCTTTGTACCCAGATCATCGCTAAAATAGAATTCAGACGCTGAGGTAACATAGATCATAAAGCAAAGATTGTTATAGGCTTCTACCCTGTTTCCCACATGGCTGCATATCCTATATTCTTCTGAAAGATTCAGCGGAATCACACTGTTTTCTTTAATGAAAACCGGAATCTGCCCGATGCCTGCTTTCACACATCTATATTTGCTGCCTGTTATTTCTTCATCTCCAAAAAGATCAAGCCATTTTCCCTCTGGAAAATAAACATTTTTTACAGAGCTCCCCTCTTCCATCACCGGGGCAACCAGCAAACTCTCCCCAAAAAAGTACTGTTCATATAGTCCGATGCAGCTTTCATCGCACGGATATTCAACAACCATGGCGCGCATCATGGGAATTCCGGTTTCACTGCTTTTTATGGCCTGGTCAAATATATATGGAAGAAGATTCATTCTCAGATCAGCGTATTTCTTGTAAATGCCAAGAACATCACAATTTCCAGTCCTCTCTGCAATATTCCATGGTGTTCTATCCTGGCAAAACTCGCCTTTTGTTTCTGCGTGGTATTGCATGATCGGACAAAAAGCAGCCATTTGTGCAGATCGAATAAATAGTTCTGCAGTAGGAATTGGACCATTAAAGCCTGCCATGTCCCATCCCCAGAAAGGAATTCCCGACATACCGCAGCTGAGGCCTGCCCTTACGGAGGAACGGAAAGCCTCAAACGTAGACCTTTCGTCTCCCGCCCAATGGACGGGAATCCTTTGTGCCCCGGTATACCCGGCTCTGCTGAAGGTTATCCCGCCATTCTGCACCTGCTGCTGTACGAATTCATGATAGCATCGAATAAACTCATTCGGGTAAAGATTTCTCATCTCTTTACCGCTTCTGCCGTCATAAAAGTAAAGGTCTTCCCCGTATATACACTCTCCTCCGTCGGTCTTAAATCCATCGATTCCGATATCCTCTACAAGATAGCGCCGTTTGTTAAGCCACCATTCTCTGGCTTGGGGATTTGTGAAATCAGGAACCAGGCTTCTTTTGAACCATTCATGATTGGGGATACGGTAGGGCTCTCCGTTTTTGTGCTTTACATGATACCCGTTTTCAAGCATGACCCTTTCATCCTCATCTCTTTGCTCATGTGCGATGCCATCCATAAACTTCTGAACCGGAGCCTGCCAAAGCAGAATTTTAATTCCTTCCTGATGGAGGTCATCCGCCATTTTTTTGGGATCCGGCCACCTTCCCCATTCCGGGAACGTAAAATCTTCATATCTTAAATAGTCATTACCATCCTTCATACAATATCCAGCATCATTAAAGATATAAAAGGTTGCTTCATCGCTCCATTGTTCAATCACAAGCACCGTAGAAGGAATCTGATAGTCTCTGGTGAATGCCACCTGCTTGTATATTTCTCCCTGGTTATCCCAATTATTGCTGGACATCCATGGTCCAAACGCCCATTTTGGAGGAAGTATAGGTTTCCCGGTAATACTTGAATAGGATTGAATGATTTCCTTTGGAGCCCCTATAAACCAGTAAAAATCCATCTCCATCCTTGCCTGTATAATGTCCAATTCAATCTCAAACAGATCTGAAAGCCTGGTGCCAAATCTAAAAACAGAATAACAGGATGTATCGGCATAAACCCCATATCCCTTGGAACTTATTGCAAATGGAACAGGTAAATAGGTTTTCAACCCCTGGTTTCGATACTGGTTATAAACATAATTGTCTATATCCAGCCCTCCGTATTCAAAACGGGAATACCGTTCACCCATTCCAAAGTATCGCTCTCCGGGCTCCTTGACGAGCTTGCATCTGATCTTGAACACATTTCCCATATCGTCTGTCAGCAGTTCAATAAATTTTTCGCCATGTTTTTGATAAGTACTGAATACTTTTTGCCGCTCCGAATTAAACAAACTCATTTCCAGATCCCTTAAGTCCAGCCTTAACAAATATTCTCCTCGGCTTATATCAAGGAAGTCAGAATCGGGATTATCAATCGGTTCGTTCATTCCCGAATACTCTTTTATTGAAAACGTCCATTTTAATGTATCTTCGTTATATTTTGAAATACTTAAACAGGGAACTTCTTTTTCTGCATTGCTTACTGGCTCGAAAAACAGTTCAATTCTATCTTTTTCCACCGAGTAATACAGAATATCTCCCAGGGGTCTCCAGCTTCTGATTGTAAATCCATATTGCTCCGAGATATACCGGGCAGTATCTTCCTCTACAACAAATCTATATTTTACCTCTTCTGTGCCTGCAAAGCTTCCCAGTTCCCCCTGCCAATACTGTTCCCCTTCACTTGAGACTGCAATATGCATTGGAACCCGTTTTTCAGTAATTCCTCCAAAGCGGTATTCTATATAGGCCTTTTGACCGGAATGGCAGGGCTGGGTCATCATTCTAAGAAAAACATTCTGTTCGGTTTCAGGATACCTGGGAATTCTTTCGCAGTTCAGGACGGTATAGGGATTACTATCTCCTGTAGGCTTATGCAGGATTTCAACTCCCTTATTCACCCCATTGCTGTTATATTCCTTGAGATCGATATTCTGTCTTGCAATCGCATAAAGGATATAACTCAAATGACTTTCTTTCATCTGTCCATGATTTTTTCCCAACCAATACTGATAATAGATCTCCTCCCTCCGGCTTGAACAATCAACCTCCCAAAATATCCCGTCACGTTCCCAGAGCGATTCAACCTGTTCAAGCAGCCGTTTTGCCTTCGCAACCTCTCCTCTTTCAGAGTAATACCAGGATAGAAGACAGGTTAAATCAGCCCTTTCGCAGCCGCCAAAATACAGATCTCCATTGGAGTATCTGACTCCTTTTGCTACAAGCATATTTTCTACGCTATGGATCGATTCTACCAGAATCTGATTCCCTGCATCCAATAATCCAAAGGGCACGGCAATCATGCCTATATCCCCCAGCACCTCTTTTTCGCCAAGCTTGCTTGCAACTCTTCCTCCTTGAAGGAACTTCCTGAACATGACGTCCCGGATGGAGTTCATAAATTGTTGTATTTCTTCACTCTTTAAAGTATGGTTGATTGCATGTACAGCGCCGTATACAACTGCAATATTGGATAGATAAATTCCTTCATTGGATATATCCAGCCAATCAGGACATGGCTTCAACCAGTTCTGCTGCAAATATTTAACTACGAAATCAATATGACTGGATAATCCCAAGAGATCCTCATCCTTTGAAATATTCAGTACCAGGTATTCACCAACGATCCATAACCAAAACGCAACGTCCTTGAGTGAAACATCATCGGAGCATAATTTTTCAGCATTATTCCTGATAAAGGATAGTGCATATTCCGGCTTGGAGTCTCTGATCCAATAATAGCTCATGAATGCATCATCCCTGATGTTCCTTGTATTTGAAGACTCATCAGACCCCATATTCATTGAATACTTATTCAGAATATCTATTATTCGCTTTGACAGCATAAGTACTCCTCCCCCTCTGTTGCTTCCACTTCGTACTCTAGACCTCGACAAATCGTTATCTTTTTATCCCTAATCCAGAGGGATACCTCCTCTGATATTCCATCTTCAAGAATAATCCTCAGCTTGTTATGAAAAAGGCGGAATTTGATGAGATTCCCCTTGTAAAGCAATTTGAAGTTTAATTCCTTCCATTGCTCCGGCAGCATCGGACTCAGTTTCAATTCCCCGTTTTCCGGCATTATCCCCGCAAAGCCGTTCACGACAGCTTGCCAGCTTGCCCCTAAAGCAGCAAAGTGGATTCCCTCCTTTCCTGTATTGTCCATCAAATTACCCAAATCAAGGTTCACACTCTTGGTAAAATAATGGTATGCATCCTTCATCAGTCCCAGTCTTGCTGCGACAGCCGCATGAGTGCCATAGCTGAGGGAGGAGTCATGGACAGTAATCGGTTCATAAAAGTTCCAGGCATTCATCATCTCCTCCTGTGTAAACCGGGTTGGCAACAGATGCATCAAAAGTAATACGTCGGCTTGTTTCAATATCCTGAGCCGTTGTAGCCTGTCAAAGCATATTTTTCTATAGAGTGCTTTGTCATTATCCTTGAGACCGGCAATATCCACCGGCTCCAGCTTATAAAAATGCTCATCCTCTATATAAAGCTGTTTGGCTGTATCGTAATTGATCACCGCTTTTTGTATAATATCCGCCCAATTCTCTGCCTCCGAATCCTCATAACCGATTCTATCTTTTAGAACGGCCCATGGACCTGGAAACTCATTCCTAACCATTTCAACAAACCTCATGGCTGTCAGCATATTGAAGTTGGCCATCATCGTGGTAAATGTATTGTTTATTGTTACTCCGCCATACTCATTCGGTCCCTTGACAAACAACATATTATACTGATCCGTATTCCGGTCGTAGGTAAACCTGCTCTTCCAATACCGCGCTGTCTTTATTAATACCTCCAGGCCGTAACGCACCATGAATTCAAGATCTCCGGTAACGTTATAATATTGGTTGAATGCATAAGCAACATCTGCCGTGATATGCACCTCGCTCAAGCCAATATCCCAGGTATCACATTGTTCGCTTCCGTCAATGGAACTCATCCAAGGATATCTGGCACCCTCCAGGTTCTGTTCCCGGGCATTCCTTTCCGCTCCGGGCAATGTGTTATATCGATACAGCAATAAATTTCTTGCCGCATTTGGATTTGTATATAGATAGAAAGGCAGCATGAAAATATCCGTATCCCAGAAATAGCATCCCTTATACCGGCTGTGCATGATTCCGCGGGCCCCAATACTCACTCCGGGATCGTTTTCCGAATTGGTTTGTATCAATTGAAATATATTAAACCGCAATGCCTTTTGCGATTTGTCATCACCGACAATTCCGATATCTACACGGTTCCATATCCGCTCCCATGCTTTATATTGCTCATCAAGTATTTTGGGATAGCCCTTAAGCATGTTCTCCCGGCAAGACCCGACCACTTTGGCCTCAAGACCTTCCGCCTCTGTGTCCCGCGAGGTCCATATACCGATAAACTTATTGATTTGATACTCATGATTTTCTGCTGCATCCATAATTATTTTTCTTGAAACCGATTTATTTCCCAGCTTTATCGTTGATTTTGAAACCAGAGGGCTTCCATCTTGAAGCAGCTCAAGACCAAAGCCTTCACAGACCGTATATCCTGACCTCATGGTTCTCAATTTTATGGTAAGAATATCTTCACCAATGATATTTTTATTTTCTTCTCTTAACATTTCAAACAGACTTATTTCGTCCTTCATCTGGTCATCCGGGATGACACAATTGCATACATCCGCATCAATTCCTGTTTCGATTTCAACTTCCCCGGAATAATTCAAGGGGAGGATCCTAATACTCAGCACAGCTTGATGGACATCGTCTTTGCTTAGAAATTTTACAGTTTCTATCCTGGTTTTATTTCCAATAGAATTTTCCCAGAGGATATCCCTTCGAATAATACCTTTCCGCATATCCAGTTCTTTTTCATATTCAAGCACACTACCGTTATCCAGGCAGAACCATTGACCATTGATGCGGATACCGGACTTCCAGAAATTCGGGGTATTTACCATATCCGTAAATCGGGGGAGGAAGTAGTCAAATATCCCGGCGATGTAGGTACATGCCTCGTATCGGGCAAGTTGATTATCCTCTTCGTTAAAGCCTCTTACCCCCATATAGCCGTTCCCTAGAGAAAAGACACTTTCATGAAAACTTCTATCGCTGTAAGCCAGCTCTTTTTCCTTGATGATCCATGGATCGCACACACTTTTCATAGATGATTACCTCGTCAAATACTGATCCCATTCTTGATCTTCCACTCTATTTACTCCTCAAGTCAGAGGGGTATAAAATGCCTGATATAATGAATAAGCCAGGAACCCGGCACAGGTTGCAAATGCTTCCCCGGTTGCACACTCCCCGGTATCTTCATCAACGCTCTCACATGCAATTCCCTGGTCCATCGTCAGCCAGGGCAGCATCTCCTCAAATTCCTTTTTTCTTCCGCACAGCAGGCTATTGGCGATACTGAGTACCCATGGGTGTGGCGCGTGGGCACACCCGATTTCAGCAATATTAAACCCATAAAATGAATATTTGTATTCCGGTCTTCTGATATATTCAACAGTATTCCTATACACTTCATCAGCGCTGGAACAAAACCCGTAAAACGGCAAAAGCTGCAAACTTCCCGGCGGTTCATCATATACATTCCACCTGCCTTCCAAATCCGTGGACCATGCAAATATTTTTTTACCGTCGAGTTCAAAGACACAATGCTCCCATACGGCCTCTTTGATTTTTCCAGCTTGCTCCTTTAATGAACAACAAAATTGATCCTCTTTTATCCCTGTCATCATCTCAGCAATGCACAATAGTGCCTTCCAAACCAGTACATTGTCATACGTCAGGTACGGATACACAATCAAGTCATCCGTTGGCTGGAGAAAGGTCTCATATAAATCAGCTCGCTCATTCTTTTCGCTGTCCAGAATGGAGAGTATCCTTTCAATTCCTTTGATAATATAGCGCTCAGTGAGGATAGCAC
>JAOAAU010000084.1 GCA_026418695.1 Clostridia bacterium | reverse complement strand
ATGAAGCGATTGTACCTTTCCAACACGGACAGAAAAATTGCCGGCGTATGTGGCGGCCTTGGGGATTACTTTGAAAAGGATCCAACGATTTTCAGAATTTTATTTGTCTTCCTGATATTGATTTCCTTTGGACTGGGTGTGCTTCTCTACCTTGGCATGTGGCTTGTAATCCCCAGAAAACCCGTTGAATAAATGTGGTTTCACACCTGCCTCCTGCCTTTGTTTTTCATAACACTTGATATGAGTTCTTCCATGTTTGTGGGAATATCACCCGTCTGCGCCCGCCTAATGAGGGAAATAGCACCTGTAGGGCAAGCAGAAACACACAAACCACATCCCATACAATTCTCCTGGAGATACTTAACTTTATCCCCATTCATTTTCAAAGCACCAAAAGGACACCTATCTTCTGCACAGATCCCACAGCCGATGCATGCCTCAAAATCGACACGAGCTTCGAAGGCGGAAGGAGATAAGGCACCGCGGTAGCCATGTTCGGTCACTAAACGTAACAAATGGCAGCAACAGGAACAGCAATTACAAAGAAAAACTAGTTGGCCTTTATTGTTACTGGCCGTATGTACCAAAGCCGCCTCTTCTGCCTTTTTTAGAACATTCATTGCCTCCTCAAAACTTATTACTTTCGCTATTTCTCGCTCCACCAAAAATCTGGCCACACCATCAAAAGAAAGACAAACGGCTTTTGGCTTGTCACATCCCTGTTTCAGCGTGCGGCATGGACAATTGCCCAAAGCAATAGCCTGAGCATTTTTCATCATCGCGGATGCTACTTCATAAGGCAAAACCTCGATTTCCGTATTCAGCGCCTCCTCCGCTGGAAGGATCCTGTTCCATGGAGGCACTGCGGAGGCAAGTTCAGCAGCCATTGCTATCATGTAATACGCGTTCCAGAGCTCTGCCAATCTTTTCTGCGTTTCTACGTCAACACCCTTCATGACAGGATATTCAAAAAGACCCGGATAATTGGGTAATAGGGCATAAGCATGCTCACCATCGACCAACTTCGCAAGAATAACACCACGATTAGCCATTGACTCCATTCTTTCCACTACAGCCTCTGGAGCCATTCCCAGCTCTTTCGCCAATTCCCCAGCCTTTTTTAGTTTAAAATTCAGATGAACGGCTAACTCAACATCATCAGGTGGGAAAAGTATCTTCAGTATCTCTAAATATTCATCACAAAGAGGTGCACCTACCGGGTGTGAATCGATGATTCTCTGAAGTTTGTGATAATGATGCATAGTACTGATCTCCTTTCTAAAATTTTAACCACCATTAGAGCTGGACACTTAACTCCCAATGTCAAACAACTTCAACCATAACCAAAGCGGATAAACAAAATATGCCAGATGTAAGCACTTTTTAAATAAAGAATAAATTCTTAATGACTAATGTGATTCTATTTCTCATCCATCATCGATAAAAAATGTTACCTCCATGACTCGACTTTAACAATACCACCATAGGTAACCTCATTTCCCGAACAACTTTTTGACTTATCTGTCAATCTTTTGAATTTATCATGACTTTCGCTAAATAAATCTACCATACTATCAATCAAAAAAACAACTTGTTTTGATTGTTCTGACAACTCATGAGTCGCACTAGCTGTCTCTTGAGCGCTGGCTGCTGTCCTTTGGGTAAATTTTTCTATTTCCACTATTGCCTCATTTATTACCTCAATCGAGGGTGCAAGATCCTTTACTGAATTATCAATAGCTCTAATATAAACGTTAGTATTTTTTGCTTCATCTCCCAGCACATAAAACGCTTTCAAAGTCTTGTCTATAAGACTAATACCTTCATTCATCTCTCTCACCATTTCACCTATTATTCTCTCAGTATCTCTTGCCGCTTCCGCGGATCGCATAGCAAGATTGCGCACCTCCTCTGCAACAACGGCAAATCCAGCCCCAACGTCGCCTGCCCTCGCAGCCTCAACAGCAGCATTCAGTGCTAATAAATTTATCTGAAAGGCAATTTCATCACTCGTTTTAATAATCTTAACAGCTTCTGCACCAGCTTCACCTATCCGCTTCATGCAAGCATGTGTTTCTCTTAAGGGTTTATGCACATCCTTTATCGCAGCTATTGACCTGTCTGCCGATTGTGTCATCATATTGGAATTATCAAGCGCTTTTTTTGCACTATCAGCAATCCTCTTTATCGAAGATGATGAAGAATCAATAGAAACAATATTCCTAGTTACCCCTTCTGCTAAACCCTGGTTCGATTTAAACACCTGCTCAGAGGCAACAGCGATCTGATATACTGCTTCCCGAAGATCAGCAAGAATTGAGCACATTTTAGCAGACATTTTCCCTTTTACTTCAAAAAACCCGAATAGAGAAAAACCTGTGGCCAACAAGGAAAAAGATACAAGAGCCAATAATGTATAAGTATTTAAACTTAAGTAGCTAGACATCGCAAAAGATAAAAAAACGATGCAGAGTAAATTAAGAAAAGCAGCACCACAAAAACAAACAGTCAATCGCTTTGTGAGGGTCATTTTTTACCTCCTTCTACCGACCAGTCGGTATTTTACCCGATAATAAGCAAATAGAGTGCCAATTACATTTCTTTCAAAACACAAACCGAGAACCGCTTGAAATTAAAACAATGGCTTTCAGTATGAGCACCCAATCTTTAATATCCTACACTCCCAGCACAAACCTCTCTCACTACATCCAAAAAATTTTTAACAATGGGAGACAACTTGTCTTTAAGCCATGCCACTTTCAATTCCGTCTCCACTTGGCCATCAATCCTCTTGAATACAACTCCCTCAAACTGTGACTTACTCATGGAAGCAGGTACAATGGCTATACCCAACCCCGCTGCCACCAATCCTATAATTGTATGAAACTGAGATGCTTCTAAAACAATAGATGGACTAAAACCCTCCTGCAGACAAACAGAGATCACATAATCAAAAAAACCTGGCCCATGCTGACGAGGTATCATAATAAATGGATCTTTGGCAAGTAAGCGTAACTTCAATGAATTTTCCTTTGCATACTGGTGACTTGTAGGCATAGCTATCACTAATGGTTCGCGAAAAACCGTTTCTGTAAAGACCCCAATGCTTTCCACACCCGCAGGAGGCCTGAGAAAGCCCACTTGTATTTGCCCGCTCCGTAGGGCATCCAGCTGCGGAGAAGTGTTCATCTCAGCCAAATACAAATCCACATTCTGATATCGCTTCCTGAACTCTCTGACTACTGTAGGTAAAACACTGTAATTCGCCGAACCTATAAATCCAATATCCAATCTGCCCGACTCTCCTTTACTGACCTTTAATGCGCGAAGCATAGCTTCCTCAGACAGAGAAACTATTCGCCTCGCCTCAGCGAGAAAAGCCTTCCCTGCCGGAGTTAGTTCCACATTGCGTCTATTTCGATACAGAAGTTGTACACCTATCTCCTCTTCGAGACGCCTTATCTGCTGACTTAAGGGTGGTTGACATATGTTTAACCTCTTGGAAGCCCTGCCAAAATGAAG
>JAOAAU010000024.1 GCA_026418695.1 Clostridia bacterium | reverse complement strand
GTATACAGTAACAAACAATAAATAATATAAGGAAAAAAAATTCTGCCCAACCCTCACCCATCTGCCCTCCCCTAAGCTCAGCAGAGAGCAGTTTAATCCTAACGGAAAATAATGTATTAGTTAAGTTGCGATAATGATGTTGCAAGGAAAAATTTGATTACCGCAAATTACATAAAGGTAACAACTTGCAAAAAATATTAAAGAAGAATTTCGTTGTAAAATATTTTTTGCAAGTTATATAGTTAAGCAATATTGAGGATTTTTTTACGTTCAGATGCAACCTTGAAGCAAGAATAAGATATCAAAACGATCTTGGAACAGCGCAAAAGAAGAGTTTATTGTACAGAAGCTGTCGATGCCTTGTGCAGGCATCAATCTTAAAATCATTATCCTCAAATATTTGGAAATACCGATTCTTGTTTCTTATATAGAATCCCCGATCGAAGTATTCCATATACAGATTACTGATCCTGCTGTTCTCAAAAAAACACGGTTCAAACACCAGTACTCTCCCATCTGGCTTTAGTACTCTACGAAACTCGGCAAGATATCCGGATATTTTTTTTGCAGCAATATGGTGAAGTACGGATATTACTAAAATATAATCCAATGCGTGGTCTGATACCGGAATCGTACTTTCGCTAGAAACTAAAAATTTGTAGCCGGAATAATTCCTTCGGGCGTAGTTAATCCTTTTGGCATCGCAGTCCACGCCCAGATAAAAGTCAGGTTCAAACAGACAGCAGTTGGTTCCGATCCCACAGCCAAAGTCCAATACCGACTTTTCCTTAAAGCTATACCCGCCCTTGATAATATTGCTGAGAAATATTTGAGGATACCATTTTGGCCGAACAAATAAATGATACAATCCGGGGGACAGTTCCATGCGTGTAAAGCCACCTTTCACGGAATCGTTTCAACAAGTGTAATGTTCCCTGATTGTACGGTCATTATTGTGAGAAAAAATGTTATACAGGAATTTATAAATATCCCAAATACACTTTTAGGTAAAATGCAAATAGAATGATGAAAATCCCAATGCATGCACCTTCCGTCTTATAATCCTTTTATTCCAATTTTTCTTATTCACAAAATGTAAGTCTTTTAGCTACTTATAAATAAATCGTCTGTATTAAAACAAAACGACCTGAATAAAATTCCCAATCGCTAAAATAATATAAGCAATAAATATATCTAATTTTGATTTTAACTACAGCCGGGAGTATTTTCATGCCGGTAATACCGGTTGTATTCATCCGATCCGTTATTGCTTTCTCCGTTCTTTTACTGTTTGATTTGTTTTATGAGTTCATTGAATATTTCGGTCATGGATCATTCCTCCTTTTCTCGTTTACATGCTTTATTAAGCTATCACAGCTTAATTCATGAAAATCAGGTTTTCCGGTTTGATCCGGATCAATAGCGGCTGTGATTGCAGCGCGACCTCTGACCACTTTTCCTTGGAGATCTCCCACTGCAAATGATAGCCATGATCACTCTTGCCTAAATCGTTTATTTTAAGGTAAGCCGTTACTGTATTAGGGCCTTCACGGGCATCGATCACCTGACAGGGAAAAGTATTAATTTCTCCGGGGTCTTCCGCCAAACCGATATGGTGTGCTCTGATGCCTACATGGGATACATTCGGCGATACCGGTTCATCTGAATGAAGTATACATCCCCAGTCTTCAATCTTGATGCATTTCGGGGTTACGGCTTTCGCACTGAAAATATTCTTGCACCCGGTAAGCCGTGCTGCAGAAAGTGTGGGTGGTTTTTCAAATATTTGTTCCTTCCCTCCAGAAGCAGCAACCTTTCCCTCTGAAAGAATCACAACGATGCTGCAAACCCGGTAAACTTCCTCCATGTTGTGCGAAACAAATACAACGGCTCCATGGTAGCCGGAAAGTACTTCTACCAGCTGTCTCTCCACCTGCCCCCGGAGATAATTATCCAAAGCGGAAAAGGGTTCATCCAAAAGCAGGATTTCCGGATTGACCGCAAGTGCTCTTGCCAGAGCCACCCGCTGCTGCTGACCCCCTGAAAGCTGACTTGGATATCTGTACTCAAGTCCTTCCAGATGCAATGTCCGGATTTGATCACGCACCTTCTGCCTGATCTCCTGTTTTGTCAGAGCTTTTAGTGCAAAGCCAATGTTTTCTTCCACCGTCATATGGGGAAACAGTGCGTAGTTCTGAAACAAAAAGCCTACTTTTCTATTACGGCTGCACAGATTGATTCCCTGACCAGAGTCAAAAAGCACCCGTCCGTTCAAAACAATTCTTCCTTCATCCGGAGTCTCCAGCCCTGCGATACAGCGCAGCGTCATGCTCTTGCCTGAGCCTGAGGCTCCCAGCAGTCCCAAGATACCGCTTTCCGTTTCAAATCTCGCTTCCAGTTTGAATCCCGGAAGCTTCTTTCTTATATCCACTAAAAGTTCCATACTTCTTCCTCCCTCCTCCGGTCACAAATTTTCGCTGAACCTCCGACCAGTAATTCATGATCATGATGGCCGTAAGTGATATTCCTACAATCAGCAGCACCCATAGGAATGCTTTATCCATCTCCCCGCCTTCTGCTGCAAAGAAAATCGCTACCGGAATCGTTTGCGTTTTTCCGGGGATGTTTCCGGCAATCATCAGGGTTGCCCCGAACTCTCCAAGGGCTCTTGCAAAAGCCAGAACCGTTCCTGCAGCAATCCCCGGCCAGGCCAATGGAACTGTAATCCTCCAAAATATACTCCATTCACTGACCCCCAGCGTTCTGGCGGCACTGATCACATTACCGTCGATTTGTTCGAAGGCTCCCCTTGCAGTTTTATACATCAAAGGGAAAGCAACTACGAATGCTGCGATCACAGTGGCAGGCCAGGAAAAAATCACACTGGTTCCCAAGGCCATCAATACCTTACCAATGGGTCCGTTCCGTCCAAAAAGGAGTAAGAGGAAAAAGCCGACAACGGTAGGAGGTAAAACCAGCGGAAGGTTTAAAACGCCATCGATCAGGCCTTTAAAAAACCCTTTATATCCAGCCATAAACCATGCTGCTGTGATCCCAACAAAAAATGTGATGAGCGTTGCTGTTATTGCAGTTCTTAAGGATATCCATATTGGCGATAGATCCATATTTCCCCCCCCTTCCGGACACATTTCCCATGCTTATTTCAGAGTATGGAACCCATACTTTTCGAATACCGCTTTTCCTTGATCTCCTGAGATAAAATTGATGAACTCCTTCGCCGATTCAGTACTTTTACTGCTTTTGATTACGCCAACAGGGTATACTACCGGTTTGTGTGATTTTTCCGGAGCTGAAGCGACGATTTTTACCTTTTCAGATATTTTTGCATCCGTCTCATAAACTATGCCTGCATCCACATTCCCAGTCTCAACCCACGTGAGCACTTCTTTTACATCCTTGCCATAAACCGCTTTTCCCTTCACTTTTTCATTGATGTTCAAGAATTTCAGTACTTCCTCGGCATACTGGCCTGCAGGCACACTTTTGGGTTCTCCAAGAGCTATTTTTTTGATCTTGTCTTCAGCGAGACTGTTAAAATCCTTTAAGGTGCTGTTGTCTTTAGGTACTACCAGCACTACCTTGTTTTCAAGCAGATTCTTCACAGACTCCTCCGCCACAAAGCCCTTTTCCTTCAGTGCATCCATTTGTTTTGAGGCTGCTGAAATAAATATGTCTGCCGGCGCACCCTGTTCAATCTGCTGCTTCAGTGAGCCGGAAGAACCGAAGTTATAAGTGATCGATACTTCCGGTTTCTCCGATGCATACAGCTTCTTTATTTCTTCCATGGCTTCCTTTAGGCTAGCTGCCGCAGAAATTGTCAAGGTTACCTGCTGGTTTTTCTTTGTATCCTCATTGCTTTTCGTGCTTACTGCTTTTTGCTCTTTTACTTCCTCCGTCTTTTTTATTTCGGTGTTTTGACTTGCAGTCTGTCCGCATCCTGCGATATTGAAAATGATAATAAACATGATCATCATTGCAAAAATCTTAGTGCCTTTCATAAATGCTCCTCCTTAATTTTCAATCATGAGTTTATTCGGTGAATTGTTTCGGGCGAAAACCGGTGCATCGAGGTAACCCTGGTTTTCGGAGAAAATAAAAATGACGAGGTCGCAGTAGTTGGAGGTACCGCAACTCGTCATCGAGATTTCAAACATGCATATCCATCGGGCATCAAGGCTGATTCGGGATATACGAGGCATGATTTGATTCAATTCGGTTATAACCTTTTGTGATGTTTTATTACGTTTTATTATAGACACCCCTGGCAGAAAAATCAAGGTGTTTTTTGAGAATCATGAAGTTTCTCCAAGTCTTTTCTTGCAAAATTACGAACCTAATCTAAGTTAGGAGATTTTGATACAGACATTCCGTTTCATTGAGTATATTTTTATTTTACATCCAAGTACAAGGCATATCAAAACATGATACATCTCCTCATCATACCATCCCCCTCAAACATTCAATACAATTTTCAACTATCATGGTATAATATACACATCAAATTTATGCAATTTTCCAAATCATAAACTGCAGAATTCCTTAAATAGAAATATTTTTTCTTAGCCTGGATGTATACGTGATGAGCAGCGAAGAAACTGTTTTAACCTCGCAGGAAGCCGCAAACATTCTCAAGATTGCAAAAAATTCAGTATACGAACTGATTAAAAGAGGCGAATTGAACGCCTATAGAGTTGGGAAAAAGGCAGCGGTACCAGAATACTTTTGGATGAGCATCTTCGGGAACTGGGTATTCCCGGTTATAAAATCCCCGGTTATGAAAGGGAATGCACCTCACACCTTGCCGCAGCAAGCGCTATTGCAAGAGGAAGCACAGACTATGCGATCGGGAATGAAAAAACCGGACTGTAGGTCAAAGGGGTTGACTTTGTCCCGCTTCAGGTAGAACGGTATGAATTGGTCAACAAAAAGGAGGATATGAATAAGCCGCCTTTTGAAGCTATTGTGGAAATTCTGAGATCCAATGATTTCAAAATGGAGCTTGAAGGCATTGGAGGATATGATCTAACCCAGATTGGTATCATTACTGCTGAAACATAAATAATTGAATATAAAAGCTTCCATCATAAAAATTGATTTAGTATGATGATTTTGATATAATTCAATAAGTACGACATTCTGTAAACTTAATAACAAGCGAATCGATGCGGCAGCAAAGGAATCAACATTATGATCAGCATTAAACAGATCGTCAAGGGAATTGTCATCACCATATTAGTAGTATTATCCTTTTCCATCCTTTTCAATTTCTTTTTAGTCACCCGGTTGGTAAAAGAATTGAACCAGATGAATCGAGATATCCAGGCTCTAAATAGTTTATACATCGAAATGGAGCTTCCGCTTCGCGTGTTTAAAAATATTTCTTCTCAAACAATTTCAGATGATGCGAAAGACGCAGAACGTAAGAACAAAATTCTGAAAGCTTACCAGGACAACCGGGTTAAGTTTAAAAATAAAACAAAAGAGCTAAAGGATAAAAACAGCCAGTTAAACATGAGCTTATCTGCTTACGTTAAAAATGCCCTAATTCAAAAAGTGATTCCTTTTGGCGAATTAAGTAAATACTCATCCAACCTCAATCAACATCTTCTTAATTTGGAAGAGATGACGACCCGTTATCTCAAGGAAAGCCCTGCGAATGGCGTCAATGATACAAACACGCTTGAACGATCCTACGAAGCCATGCGTCAGGATTTCTCCGGCTTGAGTTCAAGTTTTGACGAAGCCACCAAGCTGTTGATTGATAAGTACATCCTGGTAATCAGTATCTTATTTGTCGGATTGCTGATGTGCGTGATGCTTCTGGCCGTCTTGCTGAACAAAGTTATCAACAAAGGCATGACTTATATGCTCCAAGGTTTCCGGATGATGAATCAACATGATTATGATCCATCCGGCTTGCCGGAAATGAAAACAGCTTTCTCAGAGGAAAAGCAGGTTGAAAGCCTCGTTACAAGCGTTTTGGAAGAACAGAAGTTTCTCAGCGAAGTAAAAGCGGTTACAAGCAGCGGTTATATCATTGATGATATTCTTGAGGACCTGTTCTACAGCATTCAAGCCACCTTGAAAACGGATCGGGTCGGGATTGCCTTTGTTGATTATCATCATCATAAAATCATTGCAGAGCATGGGATTTCAAACTACGGATCGATTCTTCTCGGCCCAGGCTTTGAAATCGGTTTAGAAAGCACGACACTTTCAAAGCTGATTGAATCAAAAACGCCTATGGTGAATAATGACTTGGAGACTGAACTCGCCTTAAGGCCGGAAAGCGCTTCATTAAAGCTTCTGAGGTCCGAAGGCATTCAGTCCAACATGATTTTCCCTCTCGTTATGAATCAATCGGTTTTTGCGTTTTTGTTTTTCAGTTCCGTGCATAAGAACAATTATGATGAGAAGAGCCTCCAGGTCGGTCAAAACATTGCGTTGGAAATAGCTGCGCTGCTGGATAAGACCTACCTGACCAAAACCATTTTTTCCAAAATCACCAATGCATTCTCAGACCTGGTAGACAAAAAAGATAATGAAACCGGTGATCATATCACTCGAATGGTCCAGTATTCAGTCATCCTTGCCAAGGCGCTGCTAACGCATACAAATCCTGCATATCAAGTGAACCGCCGTTTTGTCCGGAATATCGAAAACAATGCTTCCGTTCACGATATCGGCAAAGTAGGCATTCCCGACGAAATTTTAAAAAAGCCCGGCAAGCTGACCCCGGAAGAATGGGAAATCATGAAGACCCATTCTACCATCGGTGGGGATATCTTTGCTGGTTTAAAAGAGAGCCTGAAAATATTCAATCGGGATTTCTATCGAATCTCCGAGGATATTGCACGTCATCATCATGAAAGGTGGGATGGCTCAGGTTACCCTGCCGGACTGGCCGGGCATTCAATTCCTCTTTCAGCCAGGATCGTAGCTTTAGCCGATGTTTTTGATGCATTGACCTCCAAACGTGTTTATAAAGGAGCTTTTGGTTTTGAAGAGTCTGTCGAGATCATCAATCAGTCCGCCGGCAGTCATCTGGACCCTGAACTGGTCAGGATTTTTAACGAGAAATTGCCTGAGTTCAAAAAGGTGTATGAGCAATCTCATTAAGTCAGACTTAGTGATCTGTTTGATTATTTCTAATATTCGACTATAAGGGGCTTTGAATTCATTTTTCTCCAACTAATCTCTGAACCGCTCTTTCATGATTGTCCTTTAATTTATAAATGTACAGTTTCAATAACTTTTTGCTGTTTAAATCGATGAAAGTTGTTTTAACTTCATATTCAAAGCAGTTCACTCCATGACTTCTGGAAACTATTTCAGCATTTAACGTGACTACTTTCTCTTCCAGAAAAATATTAAAGTTGATGATACTCCCGGTCTCCAGCTCCGCCTTCGATACAATGCGCATACTATACGGACCTATATTTTTAATCACTGCAAATTGTTTCTTATTGGAGTATTCCAGCTTGAAATCAACGGATATCGAACATGGGAAACTCTCCTCCAGTGTTTCATCGTGCAATAAACTCGTTTTCCCTTGTATTACCCGAATGCAGTTTTCTTTAGCCACGATTTCACTAATGCCGGCTTCACAAATTCTAACAGAGCCATCCCACATGAAGCAAAGTGTTAACGGTTCTTCAATAGAAAACGAATAGGTATCAATTTTTTTATCAAGCTTTAATATCAATTCGTTGAATTTCCTTTCGACAATGCTTGCGGTCATCGGCTGCTCGCTGACATAGTGGCTTAGAGAGACCTTATCTCCGACATTGAGTCCATTTTCTTCGTGTTTGCCTTTTTCCTGAACATCCTTCGCGATATTGTGTAAAAAGCTTCGTACTTCCGTTCTCAGCTTCTTCTCAGCAGAATCGTCCAAACTTATATTTGATTCCATCCCTGCTAATATTTTTCGAATTGCATTATCGAGTTTGATTTCGTCGATAGGCTTTGTAATCAAATACTTTAATCCTTGATGAATCAGTTCAGACTTTAAATTATTCTGTACATGGGAACTATTAATGATAATCTTTGCATCCGGATTGGTTCCAAGGATTAGCTTGGCAGCCTCAATTCCTCCTATCCCCGGCATAACCAAATCCATCATTACGATATCGGGTTGGGTTGTTTTGTAAAGCAGCAATGCTTTTTCCCCGTTTTCTGCTTCTCCTACAATTTCATGGTTCAACTTTTCCAACATTTTTCTAAGTAACTTTCTCGCTAAAAACGAATCATCTACAATGAGTACTTTGGACATAAAATTCTCCTATTTTCACTATCCTTCAAAGAGAAAATCACTATCTGATTTCTCTATCCTTTCTTTTCATTTCTTTGATATAGTCCTCGATCCTGCTGATATTGGTTTCATTGACGCAGATAAACTGAAGGCCATAATGGATGTTCAATTCCTTCCTGAGCTTCCATACGACCATGGAATCAAGCTGAATTTCCCTATCCTCCAAATAAAAAGAACAATTCAGCAATTGCTCTGTACTGAACTCAGCCTTTGAAACAATACCCATACCATGGCTGCTTAAATCCTTAATGGATGCTGTTTCACTTTTACCATCGGTCGTACAGACTCTGACATGCAGCGAAACCGGATACCTTTCGAAGACCCTTCGTTCGTTACAGCAGACCTCTTCTTCTACAAAAATATTCAACCGCCTTTGATCAAGGTCTGAAGAAATAATCGTACCCTCGCACCTGGCTATTTTTTCTCCTGCTTTATAAGTAATAGTCAGGGGGTCCCCGCTTTTGAAGTCGATCAATGGAACACAGGAAGCTATTACCAAATCCATTGTTCCATTCGGGTTGATTCCGGTAAGATATCCGCGGAAACTGAATTCTATTGAAAAATGATTGATTTCAACGACTTCTTTAAAATCTGATCTCATGTCGCTCTCCCCTGGAAACCTTGATCAAAGTTTTCAACATTTATTTCTCCATCATCATACGCTGTATTTTCATGTCAGCACTTAAACCCTTGGCATAAAGGGGCATTAAATATGATGCACCCGGTTACGGCCATTTCGCTTTGCAGTATACAGCAACGCATCAACATTTTTTATAAACTCAGCAGAGGTCGCTCCATATTCCGGGACAACGGAATTGACTCCGATACTCAGAGTAATATGATCTACTACACTGGAAAACGCATGCTTGATTGAAAGACTTTCAACTACTTCCTTAAACCGGTTGGCAACAAGAAGTGCACCTCCTAAATCAGTTCGAGGTAAAACGCACGCAAACTCTTCTCCACCATACCTTGCAACAAGGTCTGTAGACCTCCTGTTGGTGTTTTCCAAGGCCTTTGCCACTTTCTTGAGGCAATCGTCACCACTTAAGTGTCCGTAGTTATCATTGAATGCTTTGAAAAAATCAATATCCATCATAATCAGGGATATTGGCAGCTGGGTCCGAATGGCGTTCTGCCATTCATGTTCGAGGAAGAAATCAAATTGCCTGCGGTTTGGAATTCCAGTGAGTCCGTCAAGAGAGGACAGTCTTTCCAGTAAATCCCTGTGTCTCTTTAGCTCCAACTGGTTCTTTACTCGGATCTTAACAATGGGAATGCTGAAGGGTTTGGTGATATAATCAATAGCCCCTAGCTCCAATCCCTTTGCCTCGTCATTTTCTTCATCCATAGAGGTCACAAAGATAACGGGAATTTCCCTTGTAACGGGATTTTCCTTTATTCTTCTGCAGACTTCATATCCATCCATGACCGGCATGATAATATCTAAAAGGATCAGGCTTGGATGCTCTGCGATCGCTTTATGTAGACCTTCCATCGCTGAATGTGCCGATAGTATTTCATAATCCGATTTTAGAATATCGGTGATAATATTAATATTCAATTGGGAGTCATCAATAATCAGTACTTTGTCTTTTGCATTCTCCATCTTCCAACTCCTCAAAAGCTTTATTGATGCCGATGTACGGCCGGTCATGCAATTATGAATCCTCAGTCAACCATGAACAATTCCAGCGGCAGCCTCAATTCATTGATCCGCTGCGCGCTTTTTTTATTGTCCATTGTTCTTTTCAGTCTCTGTAGATGCTTACCTGCTTATCTCCTGCTTAAAACCTCCTGAACAATTTCAACAAGCAGGTCTTCATCAATAGGTTTCGAAATGTAGTAATCGAAAACCTGGCGGATATTCTCTTTTTCTCTGGCTGTCGCGTAAGCCGTTACAGCGATAAACGGAACCTCCCGAAACTGAGGATACTCTTTCAGCCAACTGGTGGTTTGAATTCCGTCCATATCCGGCAATGCAATATCCATAAGGACCAGAACAAACTCCGTCTCTCTCGCTTTTGAAATGGCTTCCATCCCGGAAGCAGCTTTTACTACTTCTATTTCATCACTGATGTCCAGAAGAATCTGTTCAATTAGACGGATGTTGCGCGGCTGGTCTTCAACTACTAAAATCCTCATCATACACATTACACTCCTAACACATTCCCTTTAGCAATAACAACCTTATGGAACGACCTGAGAAAAACTCATATTGTTTTATAAGTCTCTAACCAATGACCTTGCCAATGTTACAGCCTCTCTGGCATTGTTTGAACAGCCGTCTGCCCCTATTGCTCTCCATATCGTTCCTTCCATCTGGAAGGCATAACCGCCAACTATGATTTTGAATCTTTTATGCCTGCACTCCTTCCGGACCAGTCGAATCAGCTCTTCTGCATAATCCAGATTACTGAACATGGTCACTGAGATTCCCAGGATATCCGGTTCAAATTCATTTACCATATCAATGATACAGTCTATCGGTGTATTTGCGCCCAGAAATCCAACTTTCCAACCGTGGAGTTCAAGAAAATCAGCTACCATCCTGGCGCCCAATTCGTGAAATTCATAAGGCGCAGTCGCTATTATTGCCTTATTGGCTACTTGGGTTGTCATATCCGCCTTAATATAAAAATAAGAAATAATCCTTGTAACCATCGAGGAAACCAGATGCTCCTGTGCCGCGGATATTTCCCCTTCCTCCCACAGGTGTCCGATTTCGTACATACAGGGTTGTATGATTTGGAGGTAAAAATCCATGAGTCTCGGTATGGAATTAATAAACTCAGAAGCAAGACTCAGGCATTTACTGAAATCTCCGATGGTTAGGAATACCAAAAAATCTTCTCTGATCCTTTCCAATGCCGGATCGAGGATGATTCCGGGAACATCATTGGGGAGGGCTGCTGAAGCGATTCTGCTAAAATTTTTCTCCATCCATTGGTAATAGGGTATGATGGAGGCTGAAGTCTCCGGACTCAGAATTTGCTTCATGGCATTTATCCAGAGTTGATTGGCTTCAGGGATAAAGCTTGGGGGCAGGTGATTAGAAATTATGACTTTATTCAGCCAATGTAATAGTTTAAGCAGCGCCTCGTACGCTTCAAATCTAAAAACACTTCCCATAAACTTTACATGCATGGCTTGTCCATCCAGCATGGCTGTACTGGTCCGTTTCCAGCCCGGATGCTGATTCGCGAAGATCTTGCTCTGGGCATCGTTTACAATACCGATCAGCAAATCAGCATTTTCCATATATTCATAGATTGATTCACGGGAAGGGGGAGTCAAGCGCTTCATTTCTAAAATCAATGATTCATAACCCATGTTTACCTCACAAAGATGCTAATTGATCAGCACTAAGCTTTATCACTATACTTTATCGGGAGTAAAACAGTAAACGTACTACCTTCTCCCAGAGTACTTTTTACTGTAATACTTCCTCCCAGCATTTCTACAAACTTCTTCGTAATAGAAAGCCCCAGGCCGGTACCACCATGTTTTCTTGCGCTTGTACCATCCACCTGCCGGAATTCATCAAATATGCTTTCTATATTTCCAGTGGATATACCGATTCCTTCATCTTGTACCTGAATACAATAAAACCGTTCCTGAATGTTTACAGAAAGTGTTACCGTTCCCTGATCGGAGTATTTGAAGGCGTTACTCAGCAGATTGATCAATATCTGCTTTATTTTCAACTTATCACTATAAATCATGATTTCATTGGACACGGGTATCTTCTGCAAATACTTTACAGGTTTATTTTCCATCATGTTTTTTGTCATGGTATATACTTCATCAATTACAAACGAAAGATCGAATTCTTCCGGATAAACCTCCATCTTTCCGGCCTCGACCTTGGAATAATCCAGCAGGTTGTTAATCAGTTCAAGCAGATGCTGGGCCTCATCCTTTACAATCACAAGATTTTCATACTGGATATGCGGTAATATATCACTACACTTTTTCAAAACGCGGTTTGTAAATCCGATGATTGAATTTAGCGGAGTACGAAGTTCATGAGACATGGTCGCAAGGAACTGACTTTTATGCCTGTTTGCAGCCCATGCTTCTTCTCTTTGACGGTCTGCTTCAGCCCTTTGCTCCATTAGGTCGCTGTTTAACTTTTTCAGTTCTTCTTCCGCCATTTTACGATGTGTGATATCTTGACCCTGGGTAATGTAATAAAGCGGATTTCCCTCTTTGTCCTTCAATACGGACGAATTGATCTGAACCCATATGATATGCCCTTGTTTATGGATATACCGCTCTTCAATATGGAAACTTTGTACCTTTCCCTCCGCCAACTGCTGAAGACCCAAATAATTTCTGTTCAGATCCCCGGGATGTGTCAAATCCCAAGCAGTCATTTGCTGGAGTTCTTCCTCAGAATAACCGACCATGTCACAAAAAGGCTTATTAACCCTTAAAAATCTGCAATCCATTGAAACCATCGTCATTCCGACTGCTGCGTTTTCAAATGCCGTCCTGAAGCGTTCTTCGCTTTCACGGAGAGTTTCCTCCATGGCTCTATAATCCGTTACATCTCTTCCAACGCTTACTATTCCGGTGATGTTTCCACCAGCATCTCTTAAAGGGGATAATGAAGTCTGGTAATGCCTTAATCCTTTCCTACCCGCATAAGACCAGTTATATACCACATACGCCCCTGCCAAAGCCCTAGTATTTGCTTCGGCATGAACCCTTCCCAGCGCTTCCCCGAATACGTCAACCGCCGTCTTTCCAATTAAGGTTTCTCCGTTGATTGCACTGTTTTTGACCCACTCACCATAGACACCCGTATGCCTCTGGCCTATATCCAAAGTGACAACAATATCATTGATGGAAGTTACCAACGAGCGGAATCTTTCCTCACTTTCAACGAGTGTTTGTGTAGCAATTTTCCGGCCGGTAATATCATTGACCATTCGGATCAAATAAGGCTCAGAGTTCTCCGTTCGTGGTACTATGGACACAGCTGATTCCGTCCACAAAACTTCTCCATCTTTTTTAATAAATCTTATTTCAGATTTATAGGAACTGATCCTGCCTTCGATTAATTTTCTGATAAACTGCTGTTCCTTATCCAGGTCCTCCGGATGTATCAAGCGGCTAAGATCACAAACTTCTTCCCTGGTATATCCAAGCATCTCAAGGTAAAACGGATTGACATCAATAATGTTTCCATCTTCTGTTCTTAATGCAATGCCAACGTTCGCATTATTGAAGATTGCCTTAAATCTGGCATTACTCCGCTCCAGCTCACTTGCAACACGCTTTTGCTCGGTGATATCCCGCAAATAAACCGAAATGCCATCCCTTTTGGGATAAACATTGACGCTGAACCAGCAATCCAAAGCAGTAGAAAACGCCTCAAAATAAGTGGAAACCTTTTCATTCATAGCCTTTCCAAACTCTCTGGTAAAAACGGACTTTGTTCCATTGGGGAACAGTTCAAACAGGTGTTTTCCTGTCAGATTCTGATCCGGCAGAGAACTCTTTCTCAGCTTGGACCTGAACTCTTTATTGATATAACTAAAACGCCATTGACTGTCTAGTGTAAAAAATGAATCCTTAATGCTTTCAAGAATATCTACGATTTGTTCGTTGGATTTGATTAATTCCTGCTCTATAACCTGCCTGGAAATGATGTATTCACAGGCAAAATAGGCCAAGATCACTCCAACTAGGGATATTGGATAATAATATGAAAATATCTCCAACAATTTATGATAATCTTTGATCAGATAAATGAATGCCGAGCTAGATACCAACAAAACGACCAAAATCATATAGCTGAACTTTTTAAGCCTTGATAACTTTGTACTAGTAATGAGAGCACACTCTGCTCCAACTGTTAACGCAACTATTACCGCCACAATGGAAGCTGGATTGATTCCATAGTGAAGTATTCTATATAAAGCGATGATCACTGATGTAATCATTACAGAAACAGGTCCGCCAATCACGGCTGCACTGATTTGTGCAGTATTCCTAAGATCAACAATGACGGTGTCCGTAGCCTTAATGGAGTAAACCATCAGTGCACTGCCCAACAATCCGAAAAGTATTCCCAAAAAGACTCGAATACGTATAGGCAAGCTTTTATTTAACGGATATTTTTTAAATAGTTGTCCAATAACAAACAGGAATGCTATAACGATGGAAATATTGGCAAATAAATCACGAAAAAGCATATTGTTCACCCGAATACTCAATTCCTATTCTGACAGTATACCGCTACCCTGTTTCTTCCCTTTTTCTTTGCGTCATATAATCCGTCTTCCGCTGAAAAAACAGAGTATCCGGCATCCTCAAGTATTTGCGTAAGCAGTGTTACATTATGAGGATTATCGTCCACTACTATTAATTTTTGGCTCATAACCTCAAACACCTGCCTGATTGAATCTTTTGTAATGTCGTGTTGTTTACATAACTGTTTTCTATTCACAATAACCAGCAATGAGATAAAAAACATTGCCAGACTTTTGGTCTGGCTATATATAGCATTAAGAAAATACTATGAAATAAAATAACTTATGTAAAACAAGTATACCAAAGTAACTTCTATTATGAATTGGTAAATTATTGTCTATACACTGAATTTCTCAACACTGTTTTGAAGCTCCCTTGCAAGCTTTGACAATTGCCCTGCCGAATCAGCAATCTGGTGGATGATTGAAGTTTGTTCCTCTGTAGACGCGGACACTTCCTCCGATGCCGCTGCTGTCTCCTCTGAAACGCCGGCGATGCTGCTTATAGCGTCTCCTGCCTGCATTGCATTTTCACTTAAAGTTGTTGAGTCTTTTGTGACATTTCGGATATTCTCGGCAATATTGGATACTGCTGAGGATATTTCATTAAAAGCGCTGATCGTTCCTCTTAATGCCAAAATCTGCTCTTCCATTACCCTTTCAGCCGCATCCATTTCAGAAACACTCTGTCGTACCCCTGATTGAACCTCTTTAATGATGTCACTGATTCTCTTCACAGACGAACTGGATTGCTCTGCGAGCTTCCGGATTTCTTCGGCAACAACCGCAAAACCCTTCCCCTGTTCTCCAGCTCTTGCCGCCTCAATGGCTGCATTTAATGCTAACAGATTGGTTTGATCCGATATGCCTTTGATCACATCCAAAATCATCCCGATTTCATCAGACTGGTTGGCAAGCTCTCCAATGGCTCTTGCAACATTCCCCGAAACCGCTTTGTTATCATTCATCTTCTGTTCTTGATACCGGACCGACCTTTCACCCGCTTCAACATTATTTCTGGCGTCTGAAACCAACTTTTCCGACGCTTTCATATCTATAGCGATTTGCTGCAATCCGGTTACAATAGCCACTATTTTTTGATTTCCGTCCTCGATAGATATCGCTTGCTCTGTCGCGCCTTTTGCAACTTCAGATATTGCAGTTGCCACTTGCTCCGATACTTTGCTTACCTCTTCCGTGGAAACCGTGATTTGTTCAGAAGATTCAACCACAATAAGACTGGTTTTCTTGATCCCTTTTACCAATCGCCCGACACTTTCCACCATCGCATTGACATTGTCTGCGATTTCACCGATCTCATCCCGGCTTTCTACCACTGTTTTTATTCTAAAATCGCCGGAGGCAATTGTTTTTAACCCTGCAAGAATCTTTTTAACATTCTTAACAATGGAATTGACAAATATGTTCAAGGCAATAAGACCTAAAGCCAGCATTCCCATTGAGATAACGATGATCAGTACTTCAAGGTTCCATATTTGTGCTGTCAAATCCGATTTCTTCGAACCAACAAACCAGATTCCGATGATGTGGCCACTACTATCTTTCACCGGGGTGTATAAAGCTTCATATTTTTCGTTAAGGATTGTAACCTCTCCGTTATACTCTTTCCCATCTTTCAACACTGCTTTGACTACTTCTGGAGACGCTTTTGTACCCACAGCCCTGCTTCCGTCTTCCTTCCGCACGCTGGTAGAAATTCTTGTGTCATTGAGAAACAGAGTCGCATAGGATTCCGTCTGCTTTGAAATTTCGTCTACTATAGAAAAGTCTTCATTGAGAACCTGATCGCCCTTATACAGCTTTCCTTCCTTCACCGACCAGTCCCCTTTATATTTTTCATTCATCAGGCTGTAGCCCAGCTTTGAATCTGCCCATAACTTGTCCATCAAGCTTTGTTTTGCCAACTTCGTAATCTGAATATGGGTAGTGATAAGTATGGATGCCCCAAAAACCAATAACAAAGAAACAAAAAATACAATCAGCTTTGCTTTCAATTTTATTTTCATCTAAACCGTTCTCCCTCATGTTTTATTAATTTTTATCGAATCAAGCTGCATTCATTACTTTGTTTTTCGAGAGAATACCGAGTGAAACCCTATAATTTCAGCCTCAATCATGCTTCGCCGCAAAGGATTGATAATCGCGGCGTAAGATAAAGCAATTGAAACGCAAAATTGAAGATATAAAATTTTTTTGCGTTCAGTATGAAATGGAGTTTTACTGTAACCCAATAGATACAATCTTCTATGATCTAATTCTACATTTTTCTACCTTTTTGTTATACAGAGAAAAGAACGTTTTTCCTGTGAAAATCTAACTGTAAAAATCCTTACATCGTGTTTTTTTCACATGGACAGTGAATTGTTTATTTGACACTATAAAAGAATGGCAAAACGATCCTTATAAACGCTAAACCAAGTTGTTTTTAAACGCAAAAGCAACCAACTGGGCACGGTCTTTGAGGGAGAGCTTGGAAATCATTTCTGTAATGATATTGCGAACCCGCCCCTCTGTAAGAAACAGTTCTTTTGCAATCTCAGCCGTATCCTTCCCATCAATAATGCACTGAATGATTTTAATATCTCTTGGAGACAACACTACGGAAACATCATTCACCTTGATACTCTGGCTGGTATCCTTCTGCCCATCGGATTTGATATTTCTTGTAGCCGCCTTGTAAACATCCTTATGAATAATATCCAGCCCTGAATATACACTTTTGACTGCAAGAATCAATTCCTCCGAGCCTATACTTTTAAGGACATACCCATCGGCGCCATTTCTGATTGCCGTTTCAACATCCTCATTGCTTTGTGAAGTGGTAAGCATTAAGACTTTTATATTCTTATCCAAGGCTTTGATCTGTTTTGTTGCCTCTATGCCATCACAAACCGGCATCATGATATCCATCAACACCAGATCCGGAGCATGCTGTCTGCAGAACTGTACCGCTTCTTCGCCGTTTTCAGCACAGGCTACAACCTCGAAATCGCTGTTATTTTCTATTGCATGCTTCAAACAATCTCTTAAAAGCTTTTGGTCGTCTGTTATCAGTATCTTCATTCTATAAAAACATCCCTTCTGGCGACGCTGCTCCTACTTGTTTTCCAAATATCTCCTCAAAGTTAAAACCATTTCGGAGATTTCCTGCTGCAGTGCATCACGTAACTCCTCCGATTTATGAAAACTTCCGGACTTTATTTGTGAGCTTAAAGCCTCAAGAATTCTTTCTGCCTTATTTGCATTAAAATACATGATCATGCTTTTCATAGCATGTACAGCCTGTGTCAAAACTTGATGATCTCCACTTTCAATGCCGGTTTTTATTTCCGCCAGCAGCCCCGTTGTACTCTCTTCAAAGGTGTCAATGGTCTGTTTGAAAAACTCACGGTCACCACTGACTCTTTCATAGACTCTTTCTGCTTTAAATTCATATTCTTCCGGGTCATTCTCAGGACCATGGATACCTTTTTTTGAGCTTGCATCTGTTAAAATCTCTAGGTAGCTTTCACGCTTTTGTATTTTTAAAGCGGACTGAACTTTAGTAAGGACCTGTTCCTCTTCAAAGGGCTTGCTGATGTAATCACAGGCTCCTGCCTCAAACGCCAGCTTCATACTATTCTCATCCGCCATTGCAGAAAGCATAATCACAGGGATGGAATCTAGCATCGTGTGCTTTTTAATTTGTTGACAGATGTCATAGCCGCTTATTTCGGGCATCATAATATCGAGAATAATCACAGAAGGCATAATCTCACAAACAGCGCTCACAATCCCCTGCCCCACATTGCTTATCGAGTAAACAACATAGCCTTCATCTTCCAATATTTGTTTTAACAATCGTATATTAAAAGGCATATCGTCAATAATCAAAACTTTTTTATTCATTTGCAGTCTCCCATACTGAGCATGACCAGCTTTGTATCCCGTGTCCCAATTTCCATGGCCTCCATGCGCATTTGATTACTTCCATGGCACATAAAGCATGTCCTCTATCGTATTATAATGACTCATTGACTTTGGTAAAACCCAGCCTTCCCATAACTTCAAGAAACTTCTTCGTATCTATCGGTTTTGAAGCAAAAGCCTCACACCCCAATTCGAAAGCGCTTTGTACATAGTCCGTCCCTGTAAGTGCCGTTGTCATGATCACTTTTACACGCTTCCGGGGCAGAATTCCCTTCTGGGTTTCCAGGTCCCGTATTGCCTTCAATACCTTGATCCCGTCTACCTTCGGCATCATCACATCCAAACAGACAAGATCATACGGATGGTTTTCTTTTAAAGAGAAAAGAAATGCATCCAACGCTTCCAGACCATCCACTACCATATCGCACTCCCCATATTGGGCTAAAAGCTTCTGAAGGAATTTTCTGCTGGTCATATCATCTTCAACAATTAGAATCTTCATCGCATCCATTCCCTTTCCTTAGAAATTCGAATCCATTATTTTTTTAAATTCCTGTTCAAACACTTTTGTATACCTGATTGCTTGACTCGAGCTGTTTCTTCTGCAAGTCAATTCAATTTGAAAGGCCAAAGCTTTCAGCTCATCTTCGCCAGCGCTTTCGCAGAGTTCCCTCAATTCATGGGCGTTCTTTTCCGCTTGCTGTAAGTTACTATTACCAAGATGTTCCGTAAGTCTTCCGATATTCGCTTCTATCATTGATACGATATCGTTTAGTTGATACCGGACTCCGGTCTTTTTAGTTTCAACCAGAAGAATATTCCCTTCATCATCCACCTTGAAACCACTTACAGGTAAATTATTGACTTTTTTTTCAGTAGTTTTCTCAATAATCTTGTATAATTCCTCAAAGTTTACAGGTTTCGCTAGATATTCATCCATCCCTGCACTCAGGAACCTCTCCCTGTCTCCTTGAAGTGCATAAGCCGTCAAAGCAATAATTGCTGTATGCTTTGTAGGTCCTTCCTTTTCCCGGATCCTTTTTGTAGCTTCCACCCCATCCATATTGGGCATCTGTATATCCATCAGGATCAAATCATACTCCCTCTCCGAATGAAGTTTCAGCGCTTCTAATCCATCATTGGCCACATCGACCCGATAGCCTTCTTTCGTAAGCATCCGGGTGATCACTGCCTGGTTTACGCCGTTGTCCTCCACCAGCAAAATATTGGCTTCACGAGAAGCTATGTTTTCAACACTTTGGGGAACAACTGCTTCCCGTTTGTTTCCCTCCGTCTTGAATTTTATCGTAAAGTAGAAAGCGCTGCCTTTCCCCTTTTCACTTTCTACCCACATCCGGCCATCCATCATTTCTACCAGCTGTTTTGATATCGCCAGTCCCAGACCGGATCCGCCGAATCGTCTTGTAATCGATCCGTCCACCTGGCTGAAGGTCTTGAAGAGCCTCTCCTTTTCCTCCTCACTGATGCCTATTCCCGTATCGGATACAGCAAACTTCAGTTCTATGCTTTCCTCTGTGACTCTATCTCTTTTCACAGAAATATTTACTTCTCCCTGCTCAGTAAATTTTACTGCGTTTCCTATCAGGTTATTAAGAATCTGTTTGAGCCTGCTGGGATCCCCGGTAAGGAGCTGCGGAATATTGGAAGAAAAAGAATAGTTGAGTTCCAGTCCCTTTTCGTTGGCATAAGGAGTGTGGGTTTTGAATACTTCCTCCACCAGGGCTTTGATCTCAAAATTGATATGATCAATCTGAAGTTTTCCCGCTTCCATCTTACTGAAGTCTAAAATATCATTGATGATTTTCATTAGTGAGTTGGCACAACTCTTGGCTGTTAAAAGGTTATCCCTTTGTTCATAGGTTAATTCAGTAAGCATGGTCAAATCAATCATCCCCACAATTCCATTGATGGGTGTACGGATCTCATGACTCATGTTGGCAAGAAACTCACTCTTGGCCTTATTTGCTATCTCCGCTTGCTCTATGGCACGTTCCAGTTCTTCCTGCGCCGTTTTTCTATCATGGATATCTGATGAAATAGTGGCAAAGTAATATTTTTCCGGACTATAAACAGCCATATTGTACCATCTTCCCAGTATTTCCGAGAAATAGCTCTCAATGAAGACTTTTTCTCCATGAATAGCTGCTCTTGAAAAGATCTCAAAAATTTTGGCATCTGAATTTTTGTATTGCGGATAAAGGTCCGTAAACCGCTTTCCGATAATATCCTCTCTCTTTAAGCCAATGCTTTCAGCAAAAGCATTATTCACTTCCATATATTCAAAGTCTACAAGCTTTCCGCTTTCGTCCAGGATTGCTTTGTTATACGTAAAGCTGCTAAACATATTCATAAAAAGAGAATGGTACTTTTCCTGGCTTTTCCTGATTTTTTCCTCTGCTTTTTTTCTCTCTGTAATATCCCTGGCAATTTCGATCATCATCTGTTTATTTTTAAGATTAAAAACATGAGCATTAATTTCTAAATCAATTTTTCTGCCATCCGAGGTCTGACCGGTTCTTTCAAAAGTAACATGCCCTTGTTTGAACAGGTTCTGCATAAGATTTCTTAGCTGCTCAAAATCTTTTCCAGGGTCAAAATCCGCAGGTGCCTTATTGAAGAAATCCTCTCTGCTGCAACCAAACATACGGCAAGCCGTATCATTGACTTCCACAAGTCTTCCGTTGATGTTTCCCTCCGGGATCTCCTGTACAAAGATGGCATCTGTGGAATTATGGAATAGCTGGCGAAATTTTTCCTCGCTTTCACGCAAGGCCGATTCCGCTTTCCTTCGTTCACTCATATCACGAGCCAAGGATAAAATATACCTCTTTCCATTTGCTTGATAGTAGTGAGCATTGATTTCAACCGGAATATCCCGGCCGTCCTTTGTAACATGAATATTATCAAAAGTATATTGTCCTTTGGTAATGATTTCATTGAATACCTTTCTATAAAATTCCTTGTCATCACTTTTATTGACCTGGGTTATATGCAGGTTCAACAATTCCTCCCTCGTATATCCTAACCGTTTGCAGGTAATATCGTTGACTTCCACGATTCTGCTGAAATAATTATCATCATTAAGGATTTCATGCAGATAGATCCCGTCCGTAGCCACATTGAAAAGAGACCGGTATTTCTGCTCACTTTCCCGTAAAGCGTGTTCAATTTCTTTCCGCTCTGTGATATCCCTGATAATACTTACAAGGACTCTTTTACCTCCGACCTCAGCCCCTTGAGAGCTGATTTCTACCGGGAAAGTACTTCCATCCCTTCTGTAATGCAGGGTTTCATAGAATACACCCTCATGATTAATTTTATCAAGAAATTCTTGAGTGATTGACCCTTCAGCCCTTAATTGAGAGATGTTCATAGAAAGCATTTCATCCTTCGTATATCCGTATGCCTTTAGCGTCGCTTCATTTACATCGAGGATTCTTCCATCAAGATCAACAAAATGAATGATATCCCGAGTACTCTCAGATAATATTTTATATCTGCTCAACCCATCTTCCGCTATTTTTCTCCCGGTAATGTCATAAACCGTACCAATATAGCCCGCAAACTGTTTTTCATGATCGTAGTAAGGCGCCCCAAGACTTACCACCCAACGATATTCCCCATCAAACCGCTTCATACGATGTTCCATTTCAAAGGGTGCTCTTCTGTTGATTGCGTCTGAAGAAATCCGGCCGCATCTCTCCCTGTCCTCCGGATGGACTGCCTCCAACCATTTAATTCCCAGGGCTTCTTTCAAATTCATCCCCGTAAAATCAAGCCACCCCTTGTTCAGATAGTTACACTTTCCGTTACAGTCTGAACGCCAAACCGGAGTTGGAAAGCTTTCCATCATTTTAAGACAAGACTCTTTAGTCCGGATAATCTCATCTTCACGGTTTTTTTGCCCGGTAATGTCCTTTAACACAACGAATACCCCTGTGATAGTTCCGGCAGTATCCGTTATCGGTGAACAGCTCGCAGAAATATAATACTTGTTTCCGTCTTTTGCAACAAACGCAGAATGGTTTTTCAACCCAACAACACACCCGGTCTTCATTACCTCCGCTATCGGGCTGTCTATAGGTTCTCCGCCATTTATATCAATAATAGATAATACCTCTTCAAAGCGCTTACCCGCTGCCGCTTCCTGCGTCCAGCCGGTAAGTCGTTCTGCCGATACATTGATAGAGTCTATCTTCCCACGAGTGTCCGTAGTGATGACGCCATCACCGATGTTGTCTAAAATGGATGCCATTCGATCTTTTTCAAGAAATAACAACTTTTCGTTCAAGACCTCACCTGCTTTCTAGCGCCCGTTAACAGAATTTGCTTTTAGGGCAGTACGGGCACAACATCAAGGAAGTGCATTTTTCACATATTGAAAGACTAGAAATTTGTTATGTGAAAAAGCACTAGATACTGATAGGCTGCGTGAATATGTTTACGTTTCCGGTTGCAACATCAAATTCAATGGTCCGGCTTACCTTTCCCCCAACTTCTGCGTTATAGATACAGAGATTCATTCCTGACAGAACATTCGCTACAGTTTCGATATTTCTCTTCCCTATATGAAACATATCATGATCACTGATTGAATTTGCCCCACCAAACATCTGTATTTTTAATTCTCCTTTTAGACATCCATACTCATTACATAGCTTGTTAATAAGCAAAGGAATCCCTGTTATAGCATAATAAGCCGGTTTTAGTACACTATCGGAGCCGGTCGGAGAGGGGAGAGCAATATGAATCATTCCAGCAACTCTTCTCGATGGGCTGTAGGCTGTCACTGCTATACACGATGCCAAGGCAAAAGTTTTGATTCTGTCTTCAGCACCGTTTGTAATTGTATATTCTCCTATTCCAATTATCTTTTCCATAATAATCACCTTACCTTAGGAGTGATAATAGCGCATGAGGGATACCGGAAAGAGCTACTTGCCTTTCAACCGCGCCCAATTCATGGGCGACCTTCGGCATCCCGTAGACGACAGAAGACTGCTCATCCTGTCCGATAGTTCTTGCACCTTTGCGTCTCATGGCAAGAAGTCCTTTTGCACCATCATATCCCATTCCTGTCAGAATGACACCAATCGCATTGCACCCAGCTTCCTTTGCTGCAGATTCAAACAGTATATCGACAGAAGGACAGTGTCCGTTGACTTTATCCCCTGAAAAAGTTTCAACCCGGTACTTGTCTCCGAACTTCCTTATCCTCATATGTTGGTCTCCCGGAGCGATCAACACCTTACCCGGTTCCACACAATCCCCCGTCTGAGCTTCCTTTACACGAAGCGCAGTCTGACTGTCCAGCCTTTGTGCAAACATTCTGGAAAACACCGGAGGGATATGCTGTACAATCAGGATCCCCGGCATCATGGGAGGCAGCTGCTTTAGAATGTTGAACACAGCCTCTGTTCCTCCGGTAGAGGAGCCGATGACAACAATCTTGTTCTGGTCAAAGCTTCCCGATACGGCAGGATTGGTTTGGATCAGTCTGGGTTGTGCAACCTTCGCATTGGCAGCAACCTTGATCTTTACAATCATATCTATGATAAATCCCTCAACGCTTTTAGGGGATTGAACATCCGGCTTCGTTACAAAATCTACTGCACCTGCGTTCATCGCATCAAAAACGGCCTCACTCACCGTACTTACCACAATGACAGGCAGTGGGTACTGGGGCAGCAGCCTTCGAATAAATTCTATCCCGTTCATTTTGGGCATTTCAACATCGCAGGTCATTACATCCGGCCGAACTTCCAATATCTTATCCCTTGCATCAAAAGGGTCAGTTGCTTTTCCTACCACTTCAATGGCCGGGTCGGAAGATATTCCTCTTGCAATCACTTCACGGAACACCAGGCTGTCATCAACAATTAAAACCCTGATCTTTCGGACACCCATATCCTACCCCCTTAATCAAACATGGAAAACAGTCCGGATTTCGCACCCGTTTCACTCCTCAATTTTGTAACAATATCTCTGATAAACTGTTCCAAGCTCTCCGGAGAATTCTCCTCCGGTTTTTCCATACAATATTTTGCCCCTGCAAACATGGCTTCCAGCGCATCTTCTCCCTTTCCGCTCAGGGCAATCACCGGAATGGAGCAGGATGAGGTGAGCCGTTTCAAACTCCCCATTCCAGAGGACTTTAGCAGCTCTGTATTGAATAAAATCATATTCGGTTTAAAAGTTTCGACTTTCTCCAGCATCATTAATGCATCCGAATAATCTGATATGACACCCTGCTTGGAGAATAGCTTCTGTATGGTCTTTTTATTGTGCTTTGCTTCGTCTAAAATAAGTATTTTGCTGCGTTTTTTCCTCCACATGACCTATTCCTTTCTATACACTGCCGGCATAATATATTTAAACCTTGTCGTTTCTCTGTTGAGCGATTCGGAATGTCCGATAAAGAGGTATCCCCCGTATTCCATCTGATCATAGAATCGATTTACCAGGTCCGTTTTTGTCTGATTGTCAAAGTAGATCATGACATTTCTGCAAAAGATGGTATGAAACTTTTTCCTAAAAGGAAACACGCTGTCCATTAAATTAAACTTTCGATAGATCACTTCATTCCTGATCTTATCGGCAAGAATAGAATTCTCGGCATTAAGCTTTCTAAAGTAGCCGGCTTTCCAGGCGGAAGGAAGGGGAGCAATCCTTTCATTGCTGTAAACGCCTTTTCTTGCAATATCCAGAACGGTCTCCGAAATATCGGTAGCCAATACCTTTGTATCCCACCCTGCCTTTTCGTTGCCAAAAAATTCATCTATTATCATCGCCAGTGTGTAGGACTCTTCCCCGGAGGAAGATGCCGCACACCAGATTCGGAGATCTCTGTCTTTGATGGTATTTGCAAGGTATGGAAGTACCTTGTCCCGAAAAAAGTAAAAGTGATCCGCTTCCCGCATGAAGAAGGTATGATTGGTGGTGATTTTATCCACCAGGGTGACCACGGCATCTCCTCTTTTGTCATTTAAAATGTATTTATAGTAATCCGTAAAATTGTTGAAGCCTGCGTGCATCAGGACGTTCTGAAGCCTGCCCGTTACCAGTGTCTGTTTTTCTTCCTTCAAGTGAATTCCATAGTTTGCCTTAATAAACTCAGCCAATTGTTTGAATTCTTTTTCCGTAATTGTGACCATTTATCCCATCTGCCTTTTCCCAGATTTAAGACCGTGGATATGCAGGATTGGGCAGGAGAAGGTTTATTCCTCTCCCACCCAATGGTTCTCTGCTTATAGTTTTAACACTTCTCTAGATTTATTAATATTTTCCGAATTCCCTGTCACTCAGTGCAATTCTTGAAGAACCGGAAACAGAACTTTCCTTATAACCTTCGCCACTCTTTGAAACATTCTTTTTGCTGTTTATATTTTCAAGCATTTTCAATACCTCTGGGTTAAGTTCTTCCATTCCCTTATAGGACTGAATACTATTGAAGGACTTTCTCAGTCTGAATCTTGCCACCTGCTCTTTAAGCAGTTCAGCCTGGCTGGAAAGTTCCTCGCTTGCTGCGGCGCTTTCTTCGGAGGTTGCCGTATTGGTCTGGACAACCTGAGATACCTGCATGACTCCCTGATTGATTTGGGATATTCCGGAGGCCTGTTCATTGGATGCTACCGCAATATCTCCTACAAGGTTCGCCACCCTTGCAATATCCTCTACAATTTTATTCAGCGCTTCTGCAGTCTGGTTGGCGATCTTCGTACCGCCTTCAACTTTCCTGATGGAGCCTTCAATCATCTCTGTAGTTTCTTTTGCGGCATTGGCTGATCTTGCGGCAAGGTTTCTTACTTCTTCTGCTACAACCGCAAAACCTTTTCCGTGCTGACCCGCCCTGGCAGCCTCTACAGCAGCATTTAGGGCCAGAATATTCGTCTGGAAGGCAATTTCATCAATCACCTTGATAATCTTTGAGATATTGCTGGAGGAGACATTGATCTCTTCCATTGCCTTGAGCATATCCTTCATCTGTCCATTGCCTTGAATTGCATTTCCTTTCGCTGCTTCCGCAAGAGAATTGGCCTGGTTGGCATTATCCGCATTTTGTCTGGTCTGGGACGAGATTTCTTCAAGTGAGGCTGTCAGCTGTTCAATAGAACTTGCCTGTTCAGTCGCTCCCTGAGAAAGCGCCATACTGGAATCAGATACCTGCCTTGAACCAGAAGCAACCTGTTCTGCAGCTCTACTGATATTCCCCATGACTTCATTCAGATTGTCGGTCATTTTCCGGAAAGCTGTTGCCAAAGCACCAACTTCGTCCTTTGAATCTACAGTCACTGTTACATTCAGATCTCCGTCTGCAATCTGATTTGCTGCGCCAAGTAGATGGTTCAATGGCTTGCTGATCAGACTAGCAATGATCAAACCCAGCATAATGGATAGGACCATTCCAAAAGCGATAATGACGCCCATTACAGTGGATTGGCTTTTATAGTCCTTTTCGTTCTGTTTGGATTTTTCGTCTGCGACCTTTATGTTCAAGTTAATTAAATTTTCAAGCGCTTTATCTACCTTTTCCCTCGCTATTGAAAATTCGGAGATTTTGGAAGCTGCTTCTTCATAATTTCCTGCTTGAACCATCGTGATATGTTCACCACGGATTTTCCTATACTCCGCAAGATTTGCTTTTAGTTCGTCAAACATTTGATGTTCGGTGTCAGATTGAATTGTTTTTTCATAGTTTTCAAGAATTTTGTTGTTTGTTGCAGTAAAACTATTGATTTCATCCAGCCTTGCCTGAAATTTGGAAGCATCTTTCTCGTATAACATCATCAAATAGTCTGAACGGATAATCAGCAGTGCTTTTTGAATTTTTGCCAAATCGGTAGATGGCATGAAATTATTGACATACAAGTCATTGGATCGATTATTGATTTTTCCCATGTTCGTGATACCGATCAGTCCGACAATTCCCGTGAAAATCGCAAGCAGTACAAAGCAAGAAATAAGTTTCACTTTAATTTTGAGATTACTATACCATTTCATCCGACATTCCTCCATTAATTCAATGAAATATTTTCGATATCGTCTTCATTCAAGAGTCTTTCGCAATCCAACAGGAGTTTGACCTCGCTGCCCACTTTTCCAATTCCTTTGATGTATTTACTGCTGTCCTTGTTCATCTCCGGCGGTACAACGATTTCGGAATCCGGAATTGAGATGACTTCCGAAACACTGTCTACAATCAACCCGATGGACAGATCGGAAATATCGATTACGATTACGCAGGTCCTGTCATTATATTCCCGAAAGTCTTTTTTAAACCGCAGCCTTACATCCATGACCGGAATAATCTTCCCTCTCAGATTAATAATTCCTCTTATGTACTCGGGGAGTTCAGGGACTTCGGTTATCTGCTGTATTCCGATGATCTCGGTTACATATCGGATTTCAATCCCATAGGACTCTCTGCCCAGTGTGAAGGTAAGAAACCTTCCCCGCTGGGTATCTTCCTGTTCAAATACTGATTGTTCCATGTTTTCACCCATCTTCACATCTCCTTTCACTGTTTGTAGAATTTTTGCTGAGTTCTTGATCTTCTGGGTTTAATACTATCTTTTTCATCCTTTGCCGCATGAACTTTACGATTTCACGGTCAAGCTCCTGGCTAAGCATCAGTGCCTCCTGTGAATTATCGGCTTCCATTGCTGAATACAGTTTTTTCCGGAGTGCTTCAATTTCTGCCATTTCAACCCGCCTTAAAGATTAATGAAATAAATCTCTATCCATAAGTCCTGATACATTTCCTTAATTTCCGGTATTTGCTCTAAAAGTGTTTTGTCTATCGTATCACTGATTTCGGCATTTTCCCTTTTTATCTCCTATTTATGCTGCTTTACTCAGTCTTTTAAGAAGAAGTAAGAAGTTCTACCTGTTCCTCCATCATCTCACCTTTTTCCGGCAAGCCCGCCAACGTCCAAAATCAAACTGATACTGCCGTCCCCCAGCAATGTACAGCCTGCAAGCCCCTGTATCTTCCGAGTCCTCTTTATATAATCCGGAAGTGCTTTGACAACAACCTGCTGCTGACCTAACAGCTCATCCGCAAATATGCAAAAGAATTTTTGATCCTGCTCGATCATAATTAGAATTCCATCGGTAAATTCAGTAATTTCCGTCCTTACGCCATACAACTGATGAAGCCGAAGAATAGGATGACACTGTCCGCGTACCATGATCATTTCATTTCCATCGGGATCTTGGATCAGATCCATCTCTTTTGGTCTGAAAGATTCCTTAATGGCTGTCGTCGGAATTGTATAACAGGAACTTCCCACCCGTACATTCATACCATCTATAATCGCCAGCGTCAGAGGAATCTTCAGAGTAACTGTAGATCCGGCACCTTCCATGCTATCCACAGATACCATCCCGCCTACCGCTTCGATGTTCTTCACTACAACGTCCATGCCAACCCCACGCCCGCTGAATTCAGAAACAGCCTCTTTCGTAGAGAACCCGGGCAGGAATATAAGATTGAAAATTTCTTTATCGGACATTTCCTGTTCAGGTTTATTGAGAAGGTCATTTTCTCTGGCTTTGTGAAGAATCCGTTCTTTATCCAAGCCTCTTCCGTCATCCCGGACCATCACCAGGACGTCACTTCCTGCATTTTTGGCCTCCAGTGTAACTTTGCCTGCCTTCGCTTTGCCCAAGGCCTCTCGATCTTCAGTGGCTTCAATCCCATGATCGATGGCGTTGCGTACAAGGTGCATCAGTGGATCAGAAATATGCTCAATGATGTTCTTATCTACCTCAGTCTCTTCTCCAATCAATTCCAGTTGTACTTCCTTATCCAGCTTTCTGCCCATATCGCGTACAAGACGGTGCATTTTTTGAAAGGTCATCGAGAGAGGCACCATTCGAATCGACATGACCATATCCTGCAATTCACTGGTGATTTTGTGAAGCTGGCGGGAAGCCTTTTGAAAGTTCTCCAGTTCAAGTCCTTTGAGGTCCGGATTTTGAGTGACCATGGCTTCTGCGATGACCATTTCACCGACAAGGTCCATGAGTTTGTCCAGCTTTGCCACATTGACACTGATAATACTCTGATTCGATACAATCGCTGCAGCCTCTTTCCCCCCTGATTCCTTGCTCGCCGGATATTCCAACTGCGGAACCTTGATCGGACCGGCTTCTAAAAGGATTTGATTATTCTTGTTGAATTGGCTGAATTCCTCATCGTTTTCCAATTCAATGAGTTCCAAGTCTTTTAGAAAGATTGTCTGCTTGAAAAATTCCAGAGTTTTTTCATAGGACTTGTCCGTCTTTAAAAAAACTTGAAATCCCTCTTCACGAATGATCGATATACTTTCATCATTATCAATGATATCTTGCGGCAGGTGATATACCTCATCCGCAAAATCCTTTAGATTATGGATGATCGTATATGCCCGGATATTCTCCATTTCACAACCCTCTTCAAAGCAAACCGTCGCTTTGAAGGCCTTTTGGCTGAGAGAATTGCTGGTTTTATCCGGTGCTATATAGTAACGTACTGGTGGTTCGGAAACCGGTTCAACGATTTCAGTTCCATATGAATTCTGTTGTTTCAGGCAGGAAAGAAACTCCTTGATCCTGTTTGTAAGGTTAGATGCGTCCCCATCCGCTTTATCACCGCTCTTGATTTTCTGGAGCTCTACTTTTATAAAATCCGAGCCCTCCAACACAAGGTCTGACAAACCGGAGCAATCGATGTTATGAGGTTTTTGCTCACGAAGGTAATAGAAAAGATCTTCGATGGAATGTGCCACCTTTGAAATACTGCTAAAGAGCATCATAGCCGATGACCCTTTGATGGTGTGCATGATCCGAAAGATTTCATCGATTGCTGTTTTGGTATAGCAGCTTGATTTTTCAGTATCCAAGATGCACACTTCCAACTGCTCAAGATTTTGAGTAGTCTCAAAGATATACATATCCAGCATCGATTCATTGTATTGCTCCGCCAAAATGACCGCCCTCTTCCAGTGTTAATTTCTATGTTTATTGCTGCAATTATTGTGGACGAATAGTTCACGGGATTTATTTCAGGGTATAACAAGGAGCCGCAACTTGAACTATATCCTCCTTGCCAATGCTTTTGGCTACGTTGAAACCAAGATGATTTTATTTTTGTGAAAATGAATCCAGTATAGAATTGAGCGTATAGAGAACCCGTTCCTTTAGAGGAAATCCAAAGTCATTCATTCTCCACTTCAGGCACAAAGATCTGCAAGTACCTAAAATGGTATCAGTAATGCATTCACTATCAATATCAGAACGAAGCTGACCTGACGCTTGCGCTTCTTCAACCATTTGATTGATATCAGTACTTCGGCTGAAAAAAAGTTTTTTTACTTTTTCAGAAAACTCGGGTTCGCACCGAAGGACTTCATAAGATTGGACGATTGCAGTAATCGCCGGATAATTTTCATAATAGGTATAAAATGAATCTACATAATATTTAATTGCATCTTTTGATTTTAAACCTTTTAAACGAATGGATTGGATTATGGCTGAATCGTATTGAGAATAGTGATCCAGCACAGCATGAACTAAGTCACTCTTTGTTTTGAAGTGGTTAAAGATTGCTGCATTGGACATGGACTGACGCTTGGCAACTTCCCGGACAGACAGTCCCTGAACGCCAAGCTCGTTTATGATTTCAATAGCAGTGAGTATAAGGCTTTCACGCCTATTCAATGCAGCAAATTCCATTTTATTCCTCCTCGGTTAGCAACCGCTCGCTCATAAAGTTATTGTATTCCAATATCTTCATTATGTCAATCGCTGTTTTATTTTGTCGAATATGTTGCTATACAGGTAATTCAGCTGCTATGCTGAATCCATACAATAATTTCAGCTTTATCGTGGCTACCTCCAGAAGGATTTATATGCCAGCGCCAGTGCATTCGCCGCCTCCATTCCGCTTTTCAAAGCCCCCTGCATCCAGCGGTGCTTTGCAGAGATATGCTCCCCAGCAAAGAATACCCTATAGTTATATTCCGGCCAGGCAGATGCATAGGAAAAAAGCCGTTTCTGTTCCGGAGAATACAGGCAGAGAGCCCCTCTAAACCAGGGCTCGGTATTCCAATTCAGCGTTTTGAAGTCAGTAACGATACTATCCAAATATCCTTTGGGCAAACCATGCACCATTTCGATTTCTTTCTTAATTTCCTGAAAACGTTCATGGATATTCATATTGGCCAACCGGGTGGCATCAAGATTAAAGCTGTATACAGTCAGTACTCCAGGCACTTCAACAAATTGTCTAGTGTTCGCACGCTTAAAATGTAGTGAATTTAACGGACTGCTGTTCTTTATCATGTCCGTTCTCTTATTGCAATAGCGGACATGTTCCGACGGATACCAAATCTGTGTAATGGGTAAATCTGTATAAGAAATTCCTCCGATGGTCTGTTCATGAGGTCCCCCTTCTTCCCAGAACCTTCTATTGCAGAAGAGAGCCGTCTTTTGGGCAGGAATGTAGTTCACCTCTTTAATGGCTTGCATCTTCAAGCTGCTAAAAAGCGGCCGAATATCTACCGTTCTGAGAGTTGAAAACGGAATTGCACAGATTACATAATCAAATTTCTCTCGCATGGAGTTATGCACCTTTACGCACTTATAGTCCAATACAGGCTTGCCGTCATTCCCGTCCATGAATATGCCTGTTACCTGAGTTCCCCCCATCCATGCAACTCTGCCAAGGCAGGCTGCCGGTATCCTCCCGTAACTGCCTCCGGGGTTTTTACTCAAAATCGCCTTGTAAAAAGCAAGCGGAAGATTTGCAAATCCTCCCTGGATTTGGTATAAGAATGCCAGGTCTGCCGTATAAAGCTCCTGCACATAGTCAAGATAACTGTGATACAGGTTTTGTCCGGCCAAAGGAAGGAAGTTGGAAATAAGGCTGATGGCCTCCCGGCTAAGCCTTGAGGTCTCAAGAATTTTCCGGATATCCCTATCATCCCAGTATAATATTTGGGGGCTGTAAGCTTTTAATACTTGAAGTATTTCACTTCTCACCGCAGGACTCGCGTTGAGCAAGGGTCTTTCAAATCCATAGCAGACCAATTCTTGCCAGGGTGTTCTTTTCTCCCATTCATTCAAAGCGTATTTGGGGTATATGTACTTCTGAACACTTCTACCCTGAGGATCATTTCGCGCCCTTGAATCCCTTAAGTAGATCAGCGCATTTTCATTCACCTGGATGAAAGGGCTTGTATTCAACCGGAATAGGTTGATATAATGCCAGGTGGTTTCATGGGTCACCGGAATTCTTGCCGCTCCAAATTCAGCGTAGTATTTTTTCTCGTGATCAAAATAATAGGTGTGGACTCTCCCGCCGAGCCACTGGTCATTCGCATCAAAAACAGTGATATCGCACCCTAGTTTCTTAAGCTCGAAGGCTGCTGCCATTCCTGCAAGTCCACCGCCAATAATTCCTATCTTGCAGCCTTTCAGTTCGCCTGGCCGTGCAATAGAGGTAATATCTCCGGGAGGTGAGGTTAACCCCCTGATGAACGGGAAGTCTTCCAGACGGCCAATTTGGTCCAAAGCGTATCGTGCTAGGGAATGCCGCTGCTCATTTGTAGGATTGTCTGGCTGCTGAGGGGAAGACATGCTGGTAAATGACATTTTCATCTTGCTCCAAATCATCATTTACTATCAGGATATGCTATGTGAGTTTATTTGTTGTTCTTCTGAAGAAATTCGATAGCAATTTATGCCGATAAATCACGAGTTACTGCTTGAGGTGTTCTGTAAACTCAGTTATAATAAAACATAAACTTCTATCGCAATACTTTTATTAATCAAGTGTTCTCTTTTGTTTTTCATAACCATCCAATTTGAATGGGCCATTTGGTAGCGTTAATTAAAACAGGTTCATCAGAAATAACTAAACTCTATTTGAACAATACAATGCCGTACAGAATTAAGCTTTACTAAGTGGCAGGAATTATAAACACAGCTGTCAAAGCATGTTTCCAGTCTTTCCACAACTATTTCAATAAGTGAGTGATCAGAATGAAAGTGGATTATATTAACCCGTTTTTGACCGCGAGTCAGAAAATAATCAAGACCGTATTGAGGCTGGATATGGCCCTTGGCACTCTTTCTGTCAAAGGAAGTCATGACTTGAATGAAATTATTGTGATCATCATCGGAGTCAAGGGAGATTTTGCAGGGAAAATCTCTTTCTGTATCCCCCATGAAACTGCTTGTAAAATCGCCTCGATCATGATGGAAAAAAAGGTCACCCGATTGGATGACATATCCAAAAGCGCCGTCGGCGAGCTTGGGAACATGATCCTGGGAAGATCCGGCATCATTTTTGCCAATCACGGGATCAATGTCGTTATCAGTCCGCCCACCATTGTTCAGGCCAAACGGTTAACCATCTCCCCGACCTACAAGCAGATTGTAAATATTCCTTTGAACCTGAGCAACAACACTTCCATTGATATCGAAATTGAAATCAACGATAAGTAGATTAAAAAACAAGAGCACAACTCAAACGCTGTGCTCTCAAATTCTCGTGCTTCCTTATTGATTTTTCTTTTTCTATTTTAAGCCGATGGTTACAATTCTTCACCTATTTTATCATAGGCAGTATCCTCAACTTCAATTTTTGTGTTTTGAATCATACTTTCAATGAGTTGATTATACCTTTTGTCAACACTTTGAATTTTGTCCCTATCGAGTATCTTCCGTGTTTCTTCCGGAACAAGAAGCTCGTTTTTATTCAGCTTTTCTTTCAGTCTAATCACCATATTGCTGAAAGCATAGCTGAAAAATTCAGCTTCCCCATATTCCTCAGGTCCATAGATGATTTGTTTCCCCTTGATGGCATCCTTTCTTCTTTCATTCTCCTTCTCAAGCTCATTTAGGAAAGCCAAATAGCTGTCATCCTTCAGGATTCCATTTTCTCTCGCCAGAATCTGTTGGACTTTGATTCTGATACTTTCCTCCATTGCTGCCTTTTTAACAATCTCACCCGGAATCTCTCCATCAAAGCTCGTTCTCCAAAAGTTTTCGCTATCCTGGGCTCCGTATTTATTAAGGATATATCCGTAAACGTCTGCCCGCCGGCCTTCCATGCGCTGCCTGAGTTCCCGTGCATAGACCGGATAACCGCTGACTCTTGCTACCACTGTATCTTCACCAGGGAAGAGGTTTTTCAGTAAATCAGTTCTCTTCTTTGATTGATTTTTAATCTTTGAAGAATCTTCTTCACCTGCAGATGCTGTTGTGGAGCCATCAAACTCGCAAGCTCCGATATCGGGGGCGCCATTGTACAGTCCATTTCCCCAGTAATCCTTTCCTCCGTTATTCTCTATCGAAATTCCTGCATTGATGCAAGGAGAACCAGCTTGCAATTTGTACCCGTCAGCGTTTCCTATCTTCTCTCCGAGGTCAATCCTGCCTCCGGTTGTTCCGCTTCCCGGTTTTACGAGCAGAGGATCTGCTTTGATGCTGTTTGCCGCATCTGCCGGCGGAGTCATCCCAAAGAAGCTGTTACGGTCGATTTTCATCTGAGCAGGCTCATAGATATCATTGATCCTTGGCTGCGTACTTCGGTTCACATAGATGTTGTTTACAAAAGTGATCAGTTCCGGCGTTCCCTGCCATACCCCCTTGGACTCCATCCAGGCCAAACCGGGATTGGCTGCCGTATAAATGGTATTGTTGTATACCCAGCAGTCCTTCGTGCCCATCCCGCTGATCTGGAATATTCTGCTGTTGTCGGTACAGCCATCGTTCTGACTGATATTGTATCTCACTACCGGATGTTCGTTTACTCCCGGCCCTGAACATACCAGCACAAATCCGCCTTCATTATCATGGCTGTAATTATATTGCAGGATAGCCCGTTTGTTTCCGAAATCCAGATCAAATCCCATCCCGTCGTTTCTGGTCTGGTTTCCAAAGGCTTCATTATACTGTAAAACAGCATCATAGCAGCCAAAAGGCCACATGCCTACGGCATACAAATCGGATGCTGTAAACCGCTGCGGACGAGCTACAACATTGTACTCCATCAGAGGAGCGTCGCAGGTTGTCACAACAAGACCGTCTCCGGCAGTATCGGAAACATAGTTGTTTCTTACCACCACCTTGGTCCATGGCAGTCTTGGTCTTGTACCCTCACCGCCGCCTTTGGTGTAAGGCAGATCAGTGTTGAAATCCGAGTGCGTATACATGCCGCACCGGGATACGTCATGGATGTAGTTGTTGGACACCAGCACATCGTTGTATCGGACCCAATTTTCGCATTCCTTCCCCGAGGTAATTTTGAAAATGATTCCCCCGAAACACTTGCTCGGAGACGACATTCCCAGGGGTTTGCTGTCGACATCCTTGATTTCACAATTTTTTATGTAGATATGATTCAATACGGCTGGGGCTTCCTGAGTTGTATTCGGGAAATCTTCTGCTGCTGCGGTCACGTAGATGCCTCTCCTGCTGAAATCACCTTGATTGGTCACAAGCAGGTTATTCACCTCAATATACTGTACATTTTTCAAATAGACTGCTGCAAATTCCTTATCCTCACCGGAACCCTGGATGAGCGGCTTTGGCCCTCTCCCATACATGTCAATCACGATCGGGTTTCCTTCAACTCCACCTTTGCAGTTGGTGAGGGTAGGATCCACCTGAGAATAAACCAGTTTCAATGGTCCGTTAAAAATGGACCCGGCTTTAAACAAGATCTTGTCACCGGGACCGAATCCCTTATAGCTGTTTACCTTGTCCAGTGACTTCCAGGCCTTTTTTTCGCTGGTTCCGTCATTGGCGTCATTCCCGTTTGCAGAATCCAGGTAGTAGGTGGTATTCCCTTTAAAGCTTTGCTCCGATGTTGCTGCCATGATGTTATTGCTTTCCTTCTTGGTACCGGATGCAGTCAGATAAAAGATGGACGCTGCTACAGCGATGATGAGCAGGGAGATCCCGATTCCCCATTTTGTTTTTGAATTTGCTTTCATATTCTGCTCCCTTCTTTAAATTTTTCACTTTAAAAAATTCGAACGACTATTTACTTTTGCTGAACAGTCTCTATTAGTATCTTTAACTAAACTTTTTATCTTTTTTCTTACGTATTGCTATTGTCAGAAATGTTGCTGTCAACACTACAAATCCTGTTGATATCATAATTAGCATAAGGTTTCGCCACTTTGCCGAAGTCGGCTTCTGAGCCAATAGCCCTGCTTCCATACTGCTTTTTGAATCTTCAAGGAGTGGCAATTCAGCTTGTGCAAGCAGTTCCCCCGAAGCTGTAGTCAGTGCCAGTTCAAAAACTTTGCTGCCCTTATCAATCAATGCTCTGGAGATCGGAATTGATGTTTTATCCGGCTTTGCAGGATCCCCTACAAAATCTTTTTCCCGGAGAGTAATCTTTTTATCGCCCTTTAAACTCAAGTTCAGCTTTAGCGGCTCATCCGGATGTGTTGTGAAGATATTTGCATCAAACACAACCTCATTCTTTGCTTCATCTACTGTGTAATTCAAATATACCGCTGCATGCTGATTGGCATAAGTAATTTTTTCTAACCCGACCGTTGGGATATAGTATTCATTCCAGCTTTTTTGTTCTTTAGGAGACATTTTTGCATTTTCAAAAAACTCCGATGAATGGCCCGCCCATAGTTCAATATACGGTCTTGCAGCATCCCCAAAGCTTTCAGGGTTGGTTTTCCGGCCTTTTTCCTCCCCCCAGGTCCACAGCTTAAGACCAGGCGTATATTGTTTGTTGTCCGCAATCCTCAGGATACCCTCTTTGTTTTCATGATTGATCACACCCCACCAACCTTTTTCAGCAGACGGATTTGCATAGGCAATTCCCATATCCGTCCAATTCTTGAAGAATGCAAGATTTTTATATTCAAATACATGATCTTTAGGCTCCAAAGCTTTCTCTGCTTTTCCCATCCAGGGCCACCAATCATCCTTCAGCTTTACTTTGCTGATTGGAACGATGATTTCACTATTGGGCGGAGAGACTGTTTTTCCAGGCTCTGATCCGGGTGCCAGCGTCGTACAAGTCCAATACTCATACTCTAGCGCAGCGTCCTTATTGTTGATGAGCTTGATATTATAATCAACATAAGCTTTCTCCCTGTACACCGTTACCGTCTGGATGCAAGTCAAATCCGTCCTGCCCTTGGAAAACTTCCTTGGAACCCCTTGTGTCGGATCAATATTGTCAGTAAAGCTCATCTCAACGGAAATTTGATCGTCATTTTGCTTCACGACCTTGGCATCCCACGGCACACACCACGTCTTGCCATGCTCGGGTTCCGGAAAGGTCGGAAATATCCCGCCGTATACCATCAGCCAGTTATAGTAAAAGTTATTCTCTCCCATCCCATATGGCGTTCCTACAGGGTTTTGATAAAGCAGTTCGCGACCCGTAGGCTTGTAGATAATAGAAAGCATGCGTCCTCCATATTCCGGCAGCAGGGTTGCTTTTAAGTATTTGCTTTCTAACACTTTGGTCTTGAATTTGGTGTTTATAATTGCATGTGCATCTGAACTTTTCAGCGTGTTGTCGGGGTTTAATTCAACAGCGAAATGCTTGAAGTCTACCGTAGAGTCATAGATTTTCAAGTCTTTTTCCTCAGCAAAAACATAATCGGGCAAGCATGATACAAGCATGGCAACAACGAGTAACAGCCTGATAACGCTTAGGTTCAAGGGGGCTTTATTCATCTTTTCTATCTCCTCAAATTCTCAATCTCCTGCTTTTCTATAGCCTACTATAGTACAAATCGGGATCCTCATGAATTCAATAACTTTACTAAAAAAGTAATAATATTTACTCTTTATAGCAGCAAAAAGCCTGGGAGAAATATCTCTCAGGCTTTTTATCGGATGGCGTTTTTATGACTATTGCGTACTCTGTCAATTATGATTTTTGTATATGGAATTAGTTTTGAAAAGCTTATTGACAATAATTACAAAAGAACTTATAAAATCAAGTCCGTATCTCAGTAAAACCTAGTTTGAAGAAACGCTGGGGCTCATACTGCTTTTTTGTTCATTCATTTATCACTGTTCCAAAGCACAGCAGCATCATTCCCAACCTTTCTCACATCCACCTGGGGACCATACATGACTTTCATGCACGCATCAAACTTCGAAAGATAATCTTTGCTTTGGCAATCTATTTCAGCCAGCTTCTTTTTGTCAAAAAGCAATATCATCTTATCTGCAAACTTCAAGGCCAGCCCCGGATCATGCAGTGAAACAATGGCTGTATAGCCATATTTCTTAATCATTTTCTTGAGCTTCTCCATGAAATAGTACTGTCTCTGATAGTCTAAATAAGTCGTAGGTTCATCCATCACCATGATTCCGGCCCCCTGCACCAGTGACCTTGCCAGGAGCACCATCTGCCGTTCACCCGAGCTCAGCGAAAGATATCCCCGCTTGGCCATATCCGGTATTCCGAGATATCGAAGCGCCTCAAAGGCAATCTGTAAATCCTTTATTCCCGGAACACCAAATACCCCCAGGTATGGAGTTCTTCCCATTAAAACAAAGTCCTGCACACTGTAGTTATAAGCGATAGGATGTCCCTGAGGCAAATAGGACACAAGCCTGGCCTGTTCCTTTTGGTTCATCCGGCTGGCAGGAAGCCCATTGATATATACTTCTCCTCTTTCTGCTCCAATCAGCCCCGCAATGGCTTTAAGAAGGCTGGACTTGCCGACCCCGTTGGGACCCAGAACGATTCCCAGCTTCCCTTTTTCAATTTCAAAAGAAAGGTTTTCAAGAATAGGACGGCCGAAAAATCGGATCGTAAGGTTATTTATTTTTAAATTCCCCTGGTCCTTTGAATTCCATTCTTTCATCACAATGCATGTCCCGCCTTCCACAACAGATATCCCAGAAAAGGTGCCCCAATAAATGAGGTAATGACGCTAATGGGAATTTCGGATGCCGTAATGCTTCTTGCAAGGGTATCCGACAGCAGCAGAATTACAGCTCCAACCCCTAAGGATGCTGCCAGACTTTTTGAACTAGTATCTCCGGTGATCATCCGCACGATATTGGGCGCTACCAGCCCTACCCAGCTAACAAGGCCTGCAACGGAGACAGCTGCCGCAACTAGCGCTGTTGCAGCAATGACCAGAATTCCCCGGACCAGTTTCACCCGAACTCCCAAAGACCTTGCCTCATCATCCCCCAAAGTGAGTACTTTCAATTGCCACCGTAAAAGAAAAATCGATATGGCTGCCAGGCAGCAAACAGGCAGGATATTGAGTACCTTCTCCCAGTCTGCGTTATAAAATCCGCCCATCATCCAGAATTCTATCGCCGGCAGTTGACGGTAAGGGTCTGCAAAATACTTAAACAACATGACAAGAGAGGAAGCAACGGAGCTAATCATGACTCCCCCCAAAATAAATCCAAGGGTTGAATCATTTCTTGAGGCTCTTACGATCCCCATCGCCAATACCACTGCCAGAATACCACCGCAAAAAGATGCTAATTGGGCAATTCCACCCGTATTATGCCATAGTAAGATGGATAGTACCGCTCCAAGCGAAGCTCCGGAGGACACTCCAAGAATATCCGGAGATACCAGGGGATTTCTGAAAACGCTCTGATATACGGTTCCGGCTAAAGCCAGGGCGGCACCGGCAGTCAGGACCAGTACGGAACGAGGCAGCCGAACCAACCAGAACAGGATCTGCAGTTCTGCATCATCGGAAGAAAAGGTGAATATACTGAATAGCTCTATCAATTCCACCCTATAGCGTCCGGAAAATATGGAAATCAGAAAAGCTAAAAGTACGGCCAGGGTTTCCATCCATAGGATGGATGGAATACCCGGCCTTTTTTCAAAGTCGATTATTCTTTTAGATAAGATCATGCTCCCAGCTCCTCGTCCGAAGCATCGATCCTATAAAACTTTTTATAAAAACTCCGGGCATCTTTGAGAAACATTTCTTTGGTATAAACTTCCGGATGCAGTTTATTCGTCAACCACAAAACACCGAGAATCGCAGAGGGTGCCGGGTAGTCCCACGGCTCCAGCGTGGACGGAAACCGGTAGATTTTCTGATCCTTTACGGCTTTAATGCTCTGCCACTTCTCACCTTTTAAAAGATCCTGATCTTTGAAGGTTGAGTACTGGACACTGCAGATGACCTCCGGATTCCACTTCATTACCTGTTCCATGGAAACATTGGCCCAATACCCTTTTTGAATTTCCTGGGAGGCATTTTCCCCCCCGGCCAGTTCTATCAAATAGTGCTGGTACATCTCTTTCGTACAGGTAGTCAAGGGGCTCTTGCTTCCGGCTATATATACAACCGGCTTATTCTGCAGCTCTTTTGCAGCCGCTTCAATCGTATGGATTTTTTGCCGGTAAAAATCAATCAATTCTTTTGCCTTCTGCTCAGACCCTGCCGCCTTCCCGATCAGATGAACGGTTTCTAGAAATGAGTCCATATTTTCCGGAGCTACTGCAATAACCGGTATTCCAAGTTTTTCAAGCTTAGTAACGAACTCCGTCATCCGATAGGGCAGAATCACCAAATCAGGCTTTAACTTTAAGCATTCTTCAATATTAAAGGTTTTACCCGATCCCACAGCCGGAAGCTTCAGAAGTTCCGGCGCCGCTTTCCTGTAAAGGGGCCTTTCTTCTGCCTGAATCTCAATACCCACAAGCTTATCTTTTGCCCCTAAAGCGATCAGAAGTGATGTGGATATCGTATAAGAGGAAATAATTCGATTCACTTTGGCGGGCACTTTCACCGTCCGCTGCAGCTGGTCCTTAACTTCAATCGTAGAACCTGATGTCACTACGGTATTACATGCGCTGACATTTAGAACAAGCACTACCAAAATAAGCATGATTGATATTGCTTTACTGACCCGGCTGAAGTTTATCATCTGTTGATCCCTGCCTTTTCATTTGAATTTGGCTCGATTAAGTGATTAATATATTGTATTCCTCACAGATAGGTTGTACGACTATTTCTCATGATTTTTTGTTGTGTGTGTCAAGGGGACGATTCTGGTGACACAAATTCAGGTGTGTCACCAGAACCGTCCCCTTGACACATTCTTAGCAGGTCCCCCAGAATCTTATATTTCTCTTCCCTATTTTCAATAGTGATTTCCAGCACCTCTACATCTTCCCGGCTTCTGACTGAATCGAGAAAAGGGGTATGGACAGGTTTAATAACGCCCAATATGGGAACCGGTGAATCCAAGCATTTCATTACAGTTCTCTGAAAGTTCAATGCTTGATTTTCGAGAAATCCAAGCTCATCCATCAGGATAAGCTGAGGACATGCTTTCAGGCTTTCTTCCAGGATTTTTACTCCCACCTGCTCAAAGGTAGCAGGAATAGCCTCCCAGCCCCCATGAGAATTTTTTCTTGAAATCAATATGTTTTCTGAAGTTACTATATCAGGCAGCATGCTCCGTATGAAAAACCCATCCCGTTCACCATGGGTCAGGTGTGGAAGTGTCTTGAAACCTCCAACTGCAAATGCATTCTGTGATAATGCTCCATTGATGAGTGTAGATTTCCCTACCTGCTTTTGACCGGTCAGAAAAATATTCTTTTTCATACTTCAACCACTCCTCTTGCAGGATATTGCGATATCACAGTACCCGTCAGTCCCTTCAATGCCTCTACTGCTTTCGAAAGGGATGTAATGATGGCCGTCTTACCGGGTGCATGTTTTGCAAACATCATTGCAGCCTTTACCTTGGGAAGCATACTTCCGGGAGCAAAATGTCCTTCCGAAATATATTTCTCACATTCCTCTACAGTCATAGCAACAAGATCCTTCTGCTCCGGCTTTCTGTAATTGATCGCTACTTTCTCTACTTCCGTAAGAATCAGCAGGATATCTGCATTCATTTCTTCAGCAAGCTTTTCTGCCGCCATATCCTTGTCGATCACTGCCGCTACGCCTACCAGAGCTCCGTCTTCCTTTTCGATAACAGGGATTCCACCTCCGCCGGCGATGATAAGAATGGTGGAGTCCCATAGTTTTCTCACTGAATCTATTTCTACAATCCTTTTTGGCACCGGGGATGCAACAACTCTTCTCCAACCCCGGCCTGCATCCTCTTTCATGACGAACCCTTTTTCAGCCTCGATTTTCTTCGCTTCTTCTTCGGTATAGAATAGCCCGATCGGCTTGGAAGGGCAGTCAAATGCCGGGTCATCCTTGTCTACCACCACCTGCGTAACCAGGGTGACCACCGGAAGTTCCTTGTATCGTTTAGGCAGGGATTGACGAAGACTCTGCTGCAAGTGATACCCGATGTAGCCCTGACTCATGGCGACACACACATCAAAGGGCATTGCCGGAGTCACCTCCGCTGCTGTTTCGGATGCAAGCAGGATCCGTCCCACTTGCGGCCCGTTTCCATGGGTAATAGCCAATTCATATCCAAAACAACATTTGATGTCTGTGATAATTTCCGATGTTCTCTTGATAACCTCCAACTGCGCTTCTGCAGTTGCCGGCGTTTTTGCCTCCTGAAGGGCATTGCCTCCAAGGGCGATAATCACTTTTTTATGGGAACCCATTTTTCCTGCCCCCTCATGCTTTTCATTGGGTTTACATACCAAGCCTGAGTAAGATTTATATCAATAACCGATTTTGAAGTTAATAAACAACCTCTTAAAAGAAAGCATTGAAGCATTCAGTAAGAAAACCTCATTGAAAAAGTTTGATCCTTGCATATGTTCGATGAGGTCTTGGCGGATATTTCCTAACTTAAAAGAATTGCCGGATGTCCAATAAGGAATGCCCCCTAGACTTGTTTCTTTTATTACTATATAGAGATGATTAGAGACGTCTGCTGCTCTTACCGAAACCCCTTGGCTTCCCCTAAATGCTTCAATGCAAAGTATTAAATTCAATTTATTTTACCGGTTTATTCATCTACCGGTCTAAATATAAAACCATAATAGTCTTTTCCGACGCCTTCTTTGATGACGCCTACCGACGTCTTCACCTTCATTCCGGTTTTCAGATTCTCAGCTTCAATTTGCCCGCTAACCGTCAAGCCATTGTCAAATTTCACAATACCGAAGCTCAAGTAGGGTTTCATATAGCCCTCCGGAAGGTTATACACCTTGGTATAGGTAACTACGGTCGCTTCGCCTTCCAGGTCAATTTCCTCAAAACTTCTTGCCCCGCATTTTCTGCAAGCATAGTGTTTGGGATGATGGAGTTCTCCGCAGCATGTGCACTTATAAGCATACATTTTTAGTTGCATCGTTACTCCTCCTCCCTTGCCAGTATGGTTGCAACAACGTTATTACCAAAACCACCAAAGTTGACGGCAAGGCCTGTTTTCGCATCCTGTACCTGTCTTCCCCCGGCTTCTCCCCTAAGCTGTCTTACCAATTCGACAATCTGGGAAACCCCTGTGGCTCCAAGCGGATGTCCCTTTGCCTTCAATCCTCCGGAAGTATTGATGGGAATTTTTCCTCCGATCCTTGTTTCCCCGTTCCGTGCAGCAATATGCCCCTGTCCCTTCTCAAAAAAGCCTACTTCTTCAGATTCTGCTACCTCGAGAATCTGGAATGCATCATGCAGTTCTGCTACATCAATATCCTGAGGCTTGAGCCCAGCCATATCGTAAGCACGCTGCGCCGCAAGACGCACTGCCAGTAAATCTGTAGGAACTTCTCTTTCTGCAACGGAATGGGTATCCGTTGCCTGACCGATTCCCGCTATCTTAACAGGCTTTTTGGCAAAACGGTCCGCTTGATCCATGGCACAAAGCACTACCGCTGCCGCACCATCCGATACCGGGCAGACATGATACATTCGAAGGGGTTCTGCAACATACGGGTTGATTACGTGGGCATCCTCGTCATCGGCTATGGCATAAAGACTTGGAACTACATGAATATGGGCGACCGGATTGTGCACCGCATTTTCATGGTTCTTCACCGATACGATGGACAGATCCCTTTCCGTAACCCCGTACTTTTCCATATACAGTCGGGTAAACATACCTGCAAATGCTGGAAGCGTCAAGCCATAGTTGTATTCCGCTTCAGGGTGAAGCATGGTGGCTACAAAATCTGTTCCTTCCCAACCGCTCACAACGCGCATCATTTCACCGCCGACAACCAATACACAATTACACATTCCGCTCGCGATCGCCATATACCCCAGCTTAACAGCTGAAGCCCCTGAAGCCGGACCGTTTTCAATGGTTTCTGCCATGGCAGGCCTTAAATTCAGAGTGTCTACCAGTGCAGAAGCTACTCCGCTTTGCCGGTTGATCATTCCGGAGCCCATGGAGGCAACAAATACTTGGTCCACACCGTGTCCCTTTACTGTTCTGATGCCGGCGTCGTCCAGCGCTTCCACTGCTGCTTTGCTCAGCATATCAACAAATGTTCCTTCCGTCCATTTGCCGAATTTGGTGTGTCCGACGCCTGCGATTCCTACTTCTCGCATCTTACAAACCCCGGAATCTGAGCATAAGTCGATGGAAGGATAGGATTTTCCGCAGTTTTAAGCAGTTCTTCCTTGACCGGACGTCTTCCCGTACACTTGGCAGCTTTATGTTTCTCCCACAAAGCTTTGGTAAGGACATAAGTGGGAACGCCCCCAAGTTCATGCCATACTTCCGGTCTGGATTCCAATTCATATTCGATCATCCATCGCCTGAAGCCATTGGGGCTCTCAGCAACGATCCATACTTCCTCCTGGTTTAAGAAGTCAAAGTGATATTCCATCTTGGCGGCAAAGAGTTGTGCACCGATTCTGAGTCCTTGCCTCAACGTCATGGTATGATAGGACATTCCTACCTTTTCATCCAGCAGCCTTCCATTAACAATTCCTACAATCACTCCGTCAATAGTTCCGATGAGGCAGTATTCGTCCTTCACCCTGTAGCGCAGGTAGCCTAAAAGCTCTGAATACATTCTGGATGCCACAATATCGTAAAAATCTTTTTCTACCGTCATCAAGGGCTTTACCGCTTCCAGTATCAACGGTACCTCTTCCCTTTTGATCTGGCGCACCACCATTTTTTCACCGGTAGCCAGTGTGATGTATTTGGCGGGGTATTCCGCCATTGGGGTTTCTACGGGTCTTAAACTTTGTTCCATCTTGTCTACGATCATTTTTACCACCCTTTCCTATTCAGCTGTTTTATCTATTCTGCATCAAAAGCGACGATACGGGAGATGCAGGATTCTCCGCCCTCAAACCTCCACGGGAAACAACCGATGATCAGTCTCTTTCCCAAAACTTTATCTATTTCTCCGCCTACGTTTTCCGCATGGATGATATTCAACGGAAACAAATCATAGTGCATCAACTGATAATCATCTTCCGGCCAGAAGTCCTCCAAACCTTTGCCATACTTGCCCCTGAGGAATTTGTCAGCTTTTTTGGCTTCCTTCGGACACCATTCACGGATTTTGGTATTCATCGGGTGATCTGCAGAGCCGCAATCCACTCCCAGCCATTTGAATTCCATCTGTTTGCACCAATCTGCAAATTCCCGTGTCGGTCCCGGATGCCGGATCATGATCCGTTCTTCATCTGCCTCCGGCTGATCCCAGGCGTATTTATGGTAGCCGGTATTGATGATCAGGATATCTCCCTTTCTTACATCTGCTCGATCCATGATGTCTTTCGAAGTGTAAATACCGTAATCCTCAGCGATATCGGAAAGATCAACGACAACTCCGGGAGCCACCAATTCCTCCAACGGAATGCTGGCAATATCCCTTCCGTGGGTACAAAAATGCAAGGATCC
>JAOAAU010000014.1 GCA_026418695.1 Clostridia bacterium | reverse complement strand
GACCAGGTAGTAATCATCCATTTGCACAGCAATTGCCGTATAGGAGTCATAGCTGCTGTCAATACCAAAGTATCCTGCTTTGTTTAATATCTCTTCAGCGCTTAGTTTTCCATATAAAACGTCTTCGATAAACTTTTCTTTTAAATCACAGATGTTTTCTGATATCTTATCCCTGAGATGATTGACCTCCATCTCCTTCTCAAGCTCTACTTCATGCTCTTTTCGGATATTGACCAATATCTCCTTCAGATATTCCAGTTCGATGGGCTTTAGAATATAGTCATAGGCTCCAAGCTTTACTGCTTTTTGTGCATAATGGAACTCGTCATGTCCGCTGATAATAATAATACTCACATTCGGGTATTGTGGCTTCACTGCTTCGATAAACTGAAGTCCATCCATAAAAGGCATTTTTATATCTGTAATCACAACATCCGGTCGCATTTCCTTAACAGCCTGAAGTGCCTGTTCGCCGTCCTCCGCTTCTCCAATCACCTGAAACCCTAGCTGCGCCCAGTCAATCCCCTGTGCTATTCCGGACCTTATGATTTCTTCATCATCAACCAGCAATACTTTTAACAACCTCTTCACCCCCCAGCATTTTCGGAATTTTTACTTCTACACTGGTGCCCACTCCATATTCACTGTAAAACCTCAAACCATATTGTGCACCGAAGAAAATCTTAATTCTTTCATGAACATTTTTAACCCCGTAGCTGTCCACTTTTTCCCCTTGAATATTGTTTAGGGTGTTTTCCAGCGCTTCCAGTTGTTCTTTGGTCATCCCTGCTCCGGTATCCACCACCTGGAGTACGATGCAATCCTCATCCTCCCTGCCGAATATGGAGATATGCCCCATGTCCCTCTTCTGCTTGATTCCATGATAAATTGCGTTTTCAACCAAGGGCTGGAGAATAAGCTTTAAGGTATTGTATTTAAACAAACTTTCAGGAATCTGGATCTCATAGGTAAATTTATTCTTATACCGGATGTGCTGAATGGTCATATAGCTGCTGATATGCTCCATTTCATCTCGAACAGTGATAATGTCCTTCCCCCGGCTGATGCTGATTCTAAAAAGCTTGGTGAGGGACGATACCATTCTGACCACATCTTCTCTCCGGTCTGCTCTAGCCATCCATATAATCGAATCCAGTGTATTATAAAGAAAGTGAGGATTGATTTGAGCCTGTAAAGCCTTCAACTCGGCCTTTCTAAGCTCGTTTTGCTCGTACAGCACTTTGTCCATCAGGTTCTTGATTTCTCCAATCATCACATTGAAGCTGTTCCCCAGCTTACCAATCTCGTCGTTGTGCTTTACGTTCATGGAAACCGACAGGTCGCCCGCTTCTACTTTTTTCATGAGGTTCATCATCTTCTTGAGAGGCTTTGCAACACTTCCCGCAACCGTCCAGGCTGAAAGAAAAGCAATCACACTGATGATCAGCAGCATCACAACGATAATGTATCCGATCTGTTTGCTTTCCTTTGTTAGTTCTTCAAAGGGAATGATCCCTACAATCTTCCATCCTGTAAGAGATGATTCCTTATATACCATCAGGGGTAAATCCCTGTTACCGCCAAAAGTTTTCTCTCCAAGGTTGTTTTCATTGAATTCAGCTTTATGCTCTGCGATTGTTTCTGTAATCTGATTGACTCCGACAGCCTTGGACTCCCCTACCAATGACGCAGGATACAGCAGCATATCGTTCCTCTCATCCAGAATCATCATATACCCGGCTTTCACCAACTTGGACTTGATAATGTCCATGATCATCTTTTCTTCAATATCCACCAAAACTACACCGGTAACCTCCCCGGTAGCCCTGTCCTTTACCGAAAGGCCAACAGATATCAGGGATTGGCCAGTGGTCTCTGCTGCAAAAGAACCGAAATGGGGTCCGAACCAAACAGGTCCGCTGGCATGCGCGATTCGCCTGTACCAGTCTGTATCCCTCAAGTCGGAGTTTTTCAAAGAACGATAGCTGGATTTGTATTTTCCTCCATTGGAACTAATGACATAGAACCCGAATACATCCTTTCTGAAGTCCTGGATAAACTGCAGCCGGGTATCCATCATCAGGTCTGTTGAGTAGCGCTTGGCAATGTCAATATCGATCGGCTTTCTGAGAATCTGCTGTATGGATGGATCCACAGCGATCATTTCTGAAAGTGTGAAAGTATCCAGCAGCAGCTTATCTATTTCGCTGTTCGCCCGGTCCACCATGCTTTCACTGGAACGGATGGCCATCTCTCTTGTAACATTAAAGGATATGGTATAAGAGACCCACCCGATAAGCAATATGGGAACAATGCAAATCAAAGCAAAGTAAATCAGCAGCTTTGAGTGCAAGGAAATATTAGCAAATGCAGTTTTCAGATTCCTGATCAGCATTGGTTTACCCTTTCAAAAGAGCAGTACTTGTCTCATTGTACAATTGTACAACAAATACTTTGTTTATGTAAACTTCAATAATTTCCTAATTCCGCTTTTCTTACCTGCTTCCATGCTTCAAGCTTCAAACACCTTATAGATGGCTTTTTCAACCTCTTGAATGCTGTCTGCTTTAAAGTCTGCCTCCTCAGCTTCATTTCCTCCAAAGCCATAAGTTACGCCAATGGAGAAACCCATGTTCAGTTTTCCTGCTTCAATATCACAAAGTCGATCCCCTACCATGACAAACTTTTCAGCATTGTATTTCTTTTTTAATATAGATACAGCTTCCTTTTTAGTGATTCCTTTACGTTCAAACCAGATATCCTGGAAGACGGAATTAAACCCAAACTTATTGCATATAGCGGTGACATATTCTTCATTGCCGTTAGAGCAAATACATAAAGTATATCCTTTATTCTGGAGCCGCTTAAGGAAATCTGTTACCCCGGGATACAACTTTCCGGATGCTGCAATGGCCTTCTCTTCGAATTCAATCACCTGGGCTCGGAATTTCTCCACCATCCCTTGGTCGTTTGTTCCCAGCAGCGCTTCACAGATGGAATCCAAAGTAAGTCCGATCAGATCTAGAATCTCTTTTTCGCTTCTAGTCGCATACCCCAGTACAGCAAGTGCATTATTGAACGCTTCAATGTCTACCGTTTCAGTTCTGAACAACGTCCCATCCAAATCAAAAATTACAAGCCTATTAGTATTCATTTCAATCTCCTTAAGTTTCAGAATTTATTATTCAATCAAATCACAAATGCTATATTCTCTTTCATTAGAAATAAACCCTTTTGGTTTTTTTTTCAGCTTCTTTCACTTTTTTTCTATTTTCGTAAACTATTTTTCTATTTTATCTCTGTCCCTCATTTTAGCCGATCTGTATTCAAATTGTGACGGATATTATAATATTTTGAAATTAAATCACGCATTATATGATTTCCTCGATAATCTTCTCTGTTATTCTCATTTTCAAATTAGACATTTATTCATACCCATTTTATAATAAGCACATAAGATATGTAATTACATATTTACATATCTCCATAAAAACTCATTCTCTTGAATAAGGAGAGCAATTTGAATGCTGCCTTTGCAAAATAAGTCCTTGAACAAGGATATTCCCGTACCCCTGTACTATCAATTGAAAAAGATTCTATTCGAATATATCAGTGAACACCATCAGGATGTGGAAGTTCCGATTCCGACTGAAATCGAACTCAGCAATCATTTTGACATCAGCAGACCAACCGTAAGACAGGCAATCAACGAGCTGGTGGTTGAAGGTTACCTCTACAGGGTAAAGGGTAAAGGAACATTTATTGCCAAACCGAAGATCAATCAGGACTTCCTTCTAAAGCTTGAAAGCTTTAACACTGAAATGAAGGAAAAAGGCTTTACGCCTTCGACCAGGATCTTATCCGTAGAGGTTGTGAGAAGCGATGAAGCTGTCAGTAAGGCTTTAAAAATCAATGAGGGCAGTAATGTTATCCAACTTAGCAGATTGCGTTTTGCAGACAGCGAACCAATCGTCTATGTTGTGACCTATCTTCCTTACGACAAGTGCAGCAATATTACCTCCATGAATCTGGCGGAAGGATCTCTCTACGAAATATTGAAACAAGAATATCATCTTGATGTTGCAAGTGTTACAAGAAATCTTGAAGCAGTTCTGGCAGGAGAATATGAAGCCAACCTACTTGGAATAGAAAAAGGAGCGCCCATTCAATTCATCGAAAGTATCGCTCAACTTAGTGACGGTACACCGATTGAATATTCCCTGGCCAGGTATAGAGGTGACAGGAATAAGTTCACCTTCGAGCTTCATCGGTAAGACCCAAACAAATTCATTTTTTAAATAACTTTAGTTTAATATGTAATGACATAATAACATTAAATCAAATTAACATTTTATTTACATTAAAGTCGTAATCTCATTACTTTATAAAAAAGAGTATTTTACACAAGCTATTAACAAATTATCAAATGTAAGGGCGGTGCCAAAATGTCAAAAAAAGTTCTTATTACACCAAAATCTTTCGGAACTTACAAAGCCAAAGCTTATCCTCTACTCCAGGAGCAAGGATATGAAATCATTGAAAACACCCTTGGCCGGACAATGTCCGAGCAGGACATTCTGGATGTTGCAGCAGCGGATGTCGTTGGAATCATTGTAGGCGTCGATCCATTGCCAGCCTCGGTTCTGGAGAAATGTAAAGACCTGAAGGCAGTTTCAAAGTATGGCGTCGGAATGGACAATATCGATCTTGAGAAAGCAAAAGATCTTGGAATCAAGGTTAAAAATGCTGTTGGTACCAACAATATATCTGTAGCGGAACAAGCCATTGCCCTCATGTTCTCCATCTCCCGCAATATTCCGTCCATCGCAGCCGGAGTCAAAAAAGGCGGCTGGGATAGAGTGATCGGAATGGAGGTCACGGGTAAAAAGCTCGGTCTTTTAGGGGGCGGCCAGATCGGTAAAGAGGTTGCCAAAAGAGCCAGAGGACTCATGATGGAAGTTACTATCTATGATCCTTACTTCAATGATGACAGCTTCCTTAAAGAATACGGTATCAACCGATGCTTTGACTTCAATGAACTGCTCGGCAATTCCGACATACTCTCCCTGCATGTTCCTGTTACGCCGGAAACAAAGGGAATCATGAGCAAGGATGCATTTGCTAGAATGAAGCCTTCTGCCCTCCTCATCAACACCTCCAGAGGTGAACTGGTCGACGAGGATGCTTTATATGAAGCACTGATCAACAAAAAAATTGCCGGAGCTGCTCAGGATGTTTTCTCCTGTGAACCTCCCAGCAAGGATGAGAAGCTCCTTCAGGTGGATAACTTCATACTTACTCCGCATATCGGAGCATTTACAAGAGAAGCGGTTGAAAACATGGTCATGGTATCCACCAAAAACCTTTTAGAAATGTTGGCATAAAAAGAAGGAGACGCTTATGGGGGCAACAGAAAAAGAAAAACTGATCATGACGGTTCAAGGGGCTATTCCCGCATCCAGTTTAGGTTTTTGCCATAGTCACGAACACCTATTTCTTGCAGACGGTCAGTCTGCAAAAGTACATGCTGCTTTGAGGCTGGATGATTTCGATCATACCGTTGAAGAACTAGAGCTGTTCAAGAGTATCGGCGGCAGGAGCATCGTTGACGCACAACCCGTCGGTGCCGGAAGAATTGCCGGATACCTTGCTGAGGCATCCATCAAGACAGGAATCAATATCATCGCTTCTACAGGTTTTCACAAGCTGATTTTCTATCCTCAGGATCATTGGATTCATACCGTGGATGAAGATGTCCTGACGCAATTATATATCAATGAATTGAATTTAGGGATGTATACCAACGCTGACTTTGAATTTCCCTCTCGGAAGTTAGCATTCAAGCCCGGGATTATAAAAACGGCTTCTGATATGAACGGTGTGGATGCACAATACAAAAGACTTTTCAGTGCCGCAGCCAGAGCATCCGTAGATACGGGTACCCCAATTCTCAGTCATACGGAAATGGGCAAAGGTGCACTTGGACAAATCAAAGTATTCACTGACTATGGAGTACCTGCAGAATCCATCATCATCTGTCATCTTGACAGGACTGTCGAAGATATCGGATATCATCTGGAAGTAGCACAAACCGGTGTCTACCTTGAGTTTGATACCATTGGAAGGTTTAAATATCATTCCGATGAAGCTGAGGCAGAATTCATTGTAAAGATGGTGGAACATGGATTCGAGGACAAGATTCTCATTGGCCTGGATACTACCCGTGAACGTATGAAGAGCTATGGTGGTTCTCTCGGCTTGGACTATATCAAGACTGCCTTTATCCCGTTACTAAAGGAATACGGCTTAAAGGATGAAACCATCCAAAAGTTTGTGATCGATAATCCCGCCAGGGCGTTTACAAAATACAAATAATATAAAAAAAAGGAGCGTAACTATGAATCTTCCAGAAAAGGCAACTCAGCCTACCATGTATTTTATCGGTGTAACCACCACAAAATCCTCCATCATGAAGCTGTTCCCCCTGTGGGTCAAAGCTTTGGGACTCAAGGATGCTGTCATTAAGGGAATCGACATTGAAATTCACGCGGAACCAGAGGTTTATAGAAAAGTGGTTGATTTTATCAAAAATGATGAACTATCTTTAGGTGCGTTGGTGACTACGCATAAAATCGACCTCTACAACGCGGCAAAAGACATGTTTGAATACCTTGATCCCTACGCGCAGATGTTCGGCGAGCTTTCCTCCATCTCCAAGAAGGACGGAAGATTGGAAGGGTATGCAAAGGATCCTATATCCAGCGGTCTCTCCCTGGATGCCTTCGTTCCCAAGAATTATTGGAAAGAACATGGCGGCGAAGTATTCATTCTTGGTGCCGGAGGAAGTGCAATCGCCATTACTTCCTACCTCTTTGACAAAAAGAGATTCGGAGACAACATCCCCTCCAAACTGATCGTAGGGAACAGAAGCCTCCCCCGCTTGGAAGAGATCGAAAAAATATCAAAGGAAATCAACCCTGAAGTTGCAAAGGAATTTGTCCTGACTCCGGAAGCAACCATCAGCGATGACATATTAAAGAGAGTGAAGCCTTACTCCCTCATCATCAATGCAACAGGCTTGGGGAAGGACAGGCCCGGCTCCCCATTGACCGATAACGCAGAATATCCTATGAACAGCCTTGTATGGGAGCTTAACTACAGAGGTGAACTGGATTTCATGCATCAGGCTTTGAGACAAAAAGAAGCAAAGAATCTTCATGTGGAAGACGGCTGGATCTACTTCATCCATGGCTGGACCCAGGTCATCGCTGAAGTTTTCCATATCGATATTACCGGAAAAGTTTTCGATGAATGCGAAAGAATCGCCAATGAAATGAAACAAAACGGATAATCACTTGCATTCAGTATTAAATAATAAACCCCGCTCCCCCTTTTTAGAGATTCATAATCGAGGAGGGGGAGTGCATGGGATCCAAAAAATATTTCAGGAGGTATTTTAATATGAGCGGGAACAGCAATATGAGCAAAGTCAATCCTTTTGCAATGTATTTTGATCTTAAGAACGGAATGTCTAACGAAAAAAAGACCACTAAAAGATATCTTTCCAATATGAAGGGCATGTTCTCCGATGAAGCAGCCCTTGAAGAAATGATCAAAACCGAAGATAAGATGGTTTATGAGTTCTACGAACTGGGTCTTCCGGAAACACCCGGAGATCTCCTTTTCGGAACAAGTATCACTTACCCGGGTAAAGTAGGAAATGAATATTTCATGACCAAAGGCCATTTCCATACCATTCTGGATACCGCAGAAGTTTACTACTGCTTAAGCGGCAAGGGCTATATGCTGATGGAAAATCCAGAAGGAGAATGGGATGCACAGGAAATGACTCCCGGAAAAGCGGTTTATGTACCTGCCAGATATGCCCATAGAAGTATCAATACCGGTAATGAGCCATTAATCACCTTCTTCGTTTTTAGAGCCGATGCAGGGCACGATTATGGAACCATCGAAACCAAGGGCTATAGAAAGCTCATTGTTGAAAAAGACGGAAAGTCTGAAATCATCGACAACCCCAAATGGAAATAATTCTTAAGGCAGTTTTTACCCCTTAAGGTAGTCATAACCCTATAGATAAATTCGCCGGCAAAGTTTTTGGCGGCAGTAGGCCAGGCAGGAAGATCCCTGCCCCCTACGTTATTTTTGAAAGGCGGTGTATCCATGAGTAAAAAATGGGATATTTTAAATAAAATCACCAAGTCCGGCCTGGTCGTTGTTGTCCGGGCAGAAAACTCCGAGGAAGCAAAGAAAATTACCGAAGCCTGTTTAAAAGGCGGAGCTGCAGCTATTGAAATCACTTATACAGTTCCCGGTGCATCCAGAGTCATCGAAGAGCTGGTTAAAGAGTATCAAAAGGACATTATCATTGGCGCCGGTACGGTGCTTGATCCTGAAACTGCAAGAATTGCAATTCTATCCGGTGCCCAGTATGTTGTAAGCCCCTATTTAAGTGCAGAAACTCTCCGGTTATGTAACAGATATCAGGTCCCCTGCATGCCTGGCGTTATGACCATTGAAGGTGTCGTCGAGGCAATGGAACTTGGAGCTGACATCCTCAAGGTATTCCCGGGAGAAGCTTTTGGACCAAAGATCATCAAAGCCATCAAAGGCCCCCTCCCTCAAGCCAACATGATGCCCACCGGCGGTGTAAGCATCGAGAATGTGGCTGAATGGATCAAAGCCGGAGCTGTAGCTGTTGGTGCGGGCGGCAGCCTGATTGCCGGCGCCAAAACCGGAGATTTTGACAGTATTACCAAACTGGCTGCTGAGTTTGTGGCTAAAATCAAGGAAGCGAGACAATAGTTTGAGATTACCTCCCCTTCTATAAAGAGGGTGACTCCATCAGATGGAGTCACCCTCTTGTCAATTTTTCACCTTATATTATCAAAATGTTGATTTTGATCAATTAATTCAAATAAAAATTTCATTTCAGAAAAACCTTCAAGTTTGCTTTCACGAAAAATTCAATTCCAAAATATCTTCTCAAAACCCTTTCAATGACCGGTTTTGACCGCCCAAAACCGGTGGAAAAGGCGCCACTCACACGCCGTGGCGGCTGTCGGGGTCAGTGAAAACCTTCGATGCATTTAGCGATGAAAAAGCGTTCCTTTGGTGGTCGGCGCAAATTCCCATCCATGACTCAGTTGCGCCTAAAATGAACATCCCTGTTCATTTTACCACGTCGTCCGTTTTTTCATCGAATGCATTCCGAAGTTTTTCAAAGCTTTATATGTTGCTTCGAAGCCTCCCCCTATAGACGGCCTGTTCCCGAAAAGCTTAAAAGACTTTCGAGCCCATGCAGGCTTTCGGAAGAAGGCAACAAGGAGGTTATCTTCAGGCAGCACACTGAATGGATGCAGTATTGATGCCGGCCTGAAAGGCAAATGGGTGAAGAATTAGCCTTTTCGTTGAGGGAGCCGGCCAAGCAAGGAAGAAGAGGGCCCCGGGAGAGAAAACTGCGCAGCCGGTTTCATCTTCGGGCTGCAAGAGACGGCATAAGAGAATGACCGAGAGTATATTCAAAAAGCATCTACAAATAAGTATACTTTTGTTTTTGTAGTCCAAACTTTGTCCATTCAGATTCCTTTTCTGCAATAATTAGCAGGTAGTGATGGTTGCTGCGCA
>JAOAAU010000143.1 GCA_026418695.1 Clostridia bacterium | reverse complement strand
ACCTTGATGGGTAAAGAGGGTATTGAAATATATGAAAAGACTGGATATTTCCGTGAAGGCTCAAACAAAAGCTCTATAGATATCGTATCGTGGAACCGGGCTTTAAATGAAGTTTTGAAAAGCTTACAGGCGCTGGATATGAAAAAATCGCCATGGAAGGCGAAAGCTGAGCACATGGTCATGCTGCTGAAAAAGGAATTGGATGGGTTTGTTCCCTGGATCCATTTACTGGATAATTTTCCGCAGGAATTGTTAAATCAAGCTTCTGCCAAAACAGTTCAAGAAGGCGTAGCTCATATTTTGAAGTTGCTAAAATCGAACCCAGACCTGAAGGATTTGCCGGAGATTTACGGAAATCTGCAGGCTCAAATCGAAAAGGTTTTCAAAGCCGTACAGAAGGAGAAGGAAAAGGACAACAGCGAGCTGCTAAACTGGCTTGAACAGCTGCGGGATGAAGCTGCAAAAGCTGAAGAGTTTACTGAAAAGTTTTTCTCGAAATACAGAGAGCTGATTGCTCGGATAAAATCCCTGTCTGAAGCGACAGAATTTCGGCCTTTATATGTCGAGAAAAAGCAACTGTTTTCCATCGGGTACAATATAGAGGAAAATCGACTGACAAATTCGTATTACGACCTGCTGGCTTCCGAAGCCAGACAGACCAGCTATATTGCCATTGCCAGAGGAGAAGTGCCGCCTTCACACTGGTTCAAACTGGGAAGGGCGCTGACGGTTGTGGATCAATACAAAGGCTTGGTTTCGTGGACCGGTACCATGTTCGAATATCTCATGCCGCTGCTGTTAATGAAGAGCTATAGAAACACATTGCTGGATGAAACCTATTCTTTTGTTGTCCGAAGCCAGAAAAAATACGGAATGCAGAGAAGTATCCCCTGGGGAGCATCAGAATCCGGCTTCTACTCGCTGGATATTAACCTTGACTATCAATATAAAGCCATTGGTGTGCCCTGGCTGGGTCTGAAAAGAGGTCTTGCCGAGGATGCCGTTGTGGCTCCTTATGCTACATTCTTAGCTCTTTTAGTGGACCCTGAGGAAGCGATAAAAAACATCAGGGTCCTTAAGTCTGAGGGCCTGGATGGACCCTACGGCTTTTATGAAGCCATCGACTATACCCGGGAAAGACTGCCTTTTGGTCTGAAAAGCGCTATAGTAAAAAGCTTTATGGCACACCATGAGGGAATGAGCCTTTTATCACTGAATAATTTTTTGAATGGCTTCATCATGCAGAAGCGCTTTCATGCCGATCCGGTTGTGAAGGCAGCACAGCTGCTGCTGGAAGAAAAGGTGCCAACGAACCTTGTGATTACCAAGGAGACCAAAGAGAAGGTAGAACCTTTTAAAGATGTGGTATACAAGGAAAAAGGCCCGATTCGTAAATTTAATCTCCCGGATCCGGAACTCCCTAAAGCCCATATCCTGTCCAACGGGAATTATTCAGTAATGATTACAGACAGGGGAACCGGATACAGCCGAAGTAAAATTGCCGCTGTAACCCGGTGGAGAGAAGAAAGTGTTCTGGATGCTCATGGCATGTTTTTCTATATACGGAATACGGATACAAATTCTGTTTGGTCTGCAGCATATTCACCGATAAATAGTGCCCCGGAAAAGTATGAAGTTACTTTTACAGCAGATAAAGCAAGATTTAGAAGAATCGATGGGAATATTCAAACTGAAACTGAAGTGGTTGTTGCCTCAGGGGATAATGCAGAAATACGGAGGATTTCCTTCAAAAATTTCGGCCAAACTCCTTGTGTGCTGGAAGTTACCAGCTACTTTGAAGTTGTACTGGCATCACAGGCGGCAGATCTAGCACATCCGGCGTTCAGCAATCTTTTTGTTCGAACGGAATATTTCCCCGAAAAAAAGTGTATTATTGCAAACCGACGTCCCAGATCAGAATCTGAAAAGGAATTATGGATTGCCAACACGGCCGTAATAGAAGGGGAAGCTGTGGGAGATGTTCAGTTTGAAACGGATAGAGTTCAGTTTATCGGAAGAGGACATAGAACTTCAACTCCTGCAGTCATCGAAAGAAATAAACCGCTTTCCAATACCTTTGGACCCGTATTGGATCCCGTCATGAGCCTGAGGTTAAGAATAAAAGTTGAGCCCGGGAAAACAGGAACCATATCCTTTGTGACTGCAATCAGTGAAAGTAACGACGCACTATTGAAGCTCGTTGAAAAATATACAAGTCCAGTAGCCATTGAAGATGCTTTCAGTCTGGCACTTGTAAGAAGTCAGGTTGAAGCTAGGTACTTGAATGTCAAGGCTGATGAAGCTGGGTTCTATCAGGAGATGATATCTCATGTTTTGTTTATCAGTCCATTAAGACAGCTTAACCGAGAGATCATTGAGCTTAACCGTAAAGGCCAATCCTCCTTGTGGCCGTATGGAATATCGGGAGACCTGCCAATTGTACTTCTGACCATAAGAAAGTCAGAAGAAGTGGATATACTTTATGAAGTTTTGAAGATGCATGAATACTGGCGGTCAAGAGACTTGAGGGTGGATCTGGTCATATTGAATGATGAGGAAAACAGCTATACCCATCCAATGCGTGCCTTATTATCGGATATAGTTTCCTCAAGCCATGCTCATGACATTATCAACAGACCCGGAGGGGTATTCTTGTTGAACATGAAAAACCTTCCTCAAGAGGATATCAGCCTCCTTTACGCGGTTTCAAGACTGGTGTTTAAGGGCGAAGAAGGGTCTATTGCAGATCAAGTAAAAACAAGACAGAGGAGTTCACTGCCTGAAATAAAACTATTTTCAGAAGGGGGGGCTAGAACTTATGCCCTGCCTGCGCTTGAGGATCTAAAGCTTCATTACTTCAATGGACTGGGAGGCTTCAGCACTGACGGCAAGGAATATGTCATCCGCCTTGAAAAGGGACAAAACACCCCCATGCCCTGGGTCAATGTCATCGCCAATCCGGATTTCGGCTTTGTAGCGACAGAATCAGGATCGGGATATACGTGGTGTGAAAACAGCCGTGAAAATAAACTGACTCCCTGGTCCAATGATCCTGTAAGTGATATTCCCGGAGAGATTTTCTATCTGGCGGACAGCGATACCGGTGAGCTTTGGACAATGACTCCTTTACCGATCAGGGAGGACGAAATTTATACCATCAGGCATGGTTTTGGTTATTCCATCTTTGAACATATCAGTCACGGGATCGAGCAGAGCATGACACAATTTGTACCTGCGGATGAAAATGTGAAAATCAGTATTATTAAATTTAAAAATATTTCAGGAAATGCGCGAAAACTGACGCTGACTTACTATATACGGCCTGTACTGGGTGTAAGCGACCAGCAAACTGCCATGCATATCAGGACAAGACAGAATGAATCGGGCACCTTGCTGGTTGAAAACCCTTACAATGAAGAATTTGCCGGCAGAATTGCCTTTATTGATGTTTCTGAAAAGGAACGCAGTGTAACAGGGGATAGAAAAGAGTTCTTCGGCTCAGGGGGATTGGGTTCTCCTGAAAGCTTAAAACGTCAAAGACTTTCAGGGACAACGGGTTCAGGGTATGATCCGTGCGCAGCCATGCAGATTCAGATACACCTGGAGAGCGAGGAGGAAAAAGAAATCGCTTTTCTGCTGGGAATGTCTACGAGCTTGAAGGAAATCGGTACCAGCACCACCAAGTATAAAAAAGTTGAAAGTGCAAGAAAAGAACTCAGCAAGGTACAGGATTTCTGGAAGGAAAAGCTTGAGGTGATTCAGGTCGATACCCCGGACCTTTCCATGAATATCATGTTGAACGGATGGCTGATGTACCAGGTCATTTCCTGTAGAATGTGGGCAAGATCTGCGTTTTATCAGTCAGGCGGAGCTTTTGGTTTCAGGGATCAGCTCCAGGATAGCTTATCTGTAGCGCAAACCTGGCCGGAAATCGCCCATGACCAGATATTGCTCCATGCAAGGCACCAGTTTATCGAAGGGGATGTCCAGCATTGGTGGCATGAACCAAAAGGGAAGGGGACCCGTACAAGGTTTTCCGATGACCTTTTGTGGCTGCCGTATGTAGTGACGGAATATCTGCGGATCACAGGGGACTATGGAATTCTTGAAAAAGAACAGCTTTTCCTGCAAGATGAGCTTTTAAAGGAATTTGAGGACGAAAAATATAGTATTCCGTCCATCTCAAACATTTCCGGAACAGTATACGAACACTGCATCCGGGCAATTGAAATCTCCCTCCGGTTTGGTGAGCATGGCCTCCCGCTGATGGGCTCAGGGGATTGGAATGATGGAATGAATACCGTCGGAAACAGAGGCAGGGGGGAAAGTGTATGGCTTGCCTGGTTCCTCTATTCCGTCCTTGTAAAATTCGCCGGAGTATGCAGTCAAAAGGGAGACAAGGAACGATCCGAGAGATATACGGCAGCTGCTGAAAAGCTGGCGGATAACATCGAGAAAAATGCATGGGATGGAAACTGGTACAGAAGGGCGTACTTTGATAATGGAATCCCCCTCGGATCGGCTCAGAACAGCGAATGTAAAATAGACGCTATTGCTCAAGCCTGGTCGATTATTTCTGGTGCAGGAAACAAACAAAGGGCGATAGAAGCGATGGATTCGCTCGAAAACTATCTGGTGCAAAGGGAAGAAGGCCTTATCAAGCTTCTGACACCTCCATTTGACGAAGGAGACCTGGAACCGGGATATATCAAAGGCTATGTTCCTGGGGTAAGGGAAAACGGCGGACAGTATACACATGCAGCAGCATGGGTAATCATTGCATTTGCCATGCTTGGAGAAGGAGATAAAGCTTGGGAGCTCTTTGAATTAATCAACCCGATTAATCATACGCGCACGCCCATAGAGTATTGCAGATACAAAGTGGAACCATATGTTATGGCAGCAGATGTATATGCAGTCCATCCCCATGTCGGAAGAGGCGGATGGACCTGGTATACCGGTTCCGCTGGCTGGGTTTACAGGGCGGGATTGGAGTATATCCTCGGTTTTAGCAAAAACATCGATACCATTGTGATAGACCCTTGCATTCCTGCAAAATGGAAGGAATACAGCATCAAGTATAAATACCTGGATACCCTTTATGAAATTTCGGTAAAGAATCCGGAGGGTGTGAACAGGGGGGTTCAACAGGTTTGTGTTGATGGAAAAGTTCTGGACGGTCACACAATCCGGGTTGCTAATGACCGGGTTACACACTATGTCGAGGTCCGCATGGGGAAATAGGAGAATCTTATAGCTGCATTACTATACAGAGAAATTTTCTAATGCTGTAGATTATGCTTGTTGCCAGAGCATGAAATTCCAAAACCTTTTGACAGTGAAGAGGCCACCTTATCGGTGGCTTCTTACAATATGGATAGCAATATTCGGATTCAATTTTGAAATTCTTGATTTCTGTGTTATACTTTTACTTAACATTTGATAAGGAGAGCCTGAAAATGTACACAGCATCTATGCGCCTAAGGTAATATTGCACAGGAAATCCATTCGGTCACGATAATGTTGACCGGGTTTATGGCTGTGCTGTTTTATTACCTTGTTTTGACTGGATGGGTGTGCTTTTTTATGTCTATCAACAGAAAATCTTATCTGTTATCTGAAACAATCACAAAAATCCAGACGATTACTTTATTTTTGAAAAATTATAAGACCATAAGGGAATAATTCAAGGATCATCCCTTGCTTAACCCTTTGCTACTTAAGGAGGATTTATGAAAGAACAAACCAAGTTCACGAATGTATTTTCCGGATGGAAAATGCAAACCGCAATCTTTTTATCCAGCCAGACCATCTCCATGTTTGGGTCCTCACTGGTACAATTTGCAATTATCTGGTATATCGCAAAAACGACCAACTCTGGGATAATGGTAACAATATCGACGATATGCTCGTTTTTGCCGCAATTGTTTATCTCCCTATTTGCGGGAGTCTGGGCCGATCGGTACAACCGCAAGCTGCTAATTATTCTTTCGGATAGCCTGATTGCAGCCTCAACCCTGATTTTAGCCATCATTTTTTCCATGGGGTATAACAATCTATGGTTTGTATTTTTGATTTCCGCCATCCGTTCCTTTGGCTCAGGAATACAAACTCCTGCAGTCAATGCACTCATTCCTCAGATTGTGCCTGAGGAGAACCTTATGAGAATTAATGGGATCAATGGAACCATATTTTCAATGATATTTCTTATTTCTCCCGCTGTCAGCGGTGCAATTCTCACGTACAGTGCATTTGAATCCATCTTGTTTATTGATGTGGTTACAGCTGCAGTTGCGATTTCTATATTGTTTGTGTTACGGGTTGCATCTCATAAAAAAGCTACAGAAAAGCAGAAAACCGGCTACCTGGATGATTTGAAGGAGGGACTCAAGTATTCCTTTAGCCATTCCTTTATAAAAAAATTACTCTCATTCTATACTGTGTTTACGTTTTTAATCGTACCGGCAGCCTTTCTGAATGTCCTCATGGTTACCCGTGTATTCGGGAATGAGTATTGGAAGCTGACTGCCAATGAAATGGCTTTCTTTGCCGGTTCCATGATTGGCGGGATTGTGATGGCATCCTGGGGTGGATTTAAAAACCGTATTGTGACGATTGCTGTTGGCTGCTTGGCTTTCGGTGTCTTAACGGTTGCAGTGGGGATTGTTAAGATGTTTTATGTTTATCTGGGGATCATGGTGCTGACAGGCATGACCATGCCTTTTTTCAATTCTCCAAGCATGGTTTTACTGCAGGAGAAGGTGGAAGCGGATATGCAAGGCAGGGTATTCAGCCTGATTCAGATTGTTTCATCAGGGATCATGCCGCTCGGGATGGCTGTTTTTGGGCCATTGGCCGATGTTGTAAGGATTGAGAACCTGATGATCGTCACCGGTGCGCTGATGGTTTTCTTAAGTGTCAGCATCTTTTTTAATAAGAGCTTTTTAAAGGAAGGCATTAAGGTAAACGGATAAGGTACCACGAGAGAACCAAAAGTCCCAAAGTTTATTGCTATATTGGAAATAACAATCCAAAAGCCGCACTCTGTGCGGCTTTTTCCGCGTATGAATGCCTTGGTATGATACTATAGACCACCATGGCATCGACCGCCTTTTTCCTTACCCAATATTTCTTTCAAAGGTTCCTTATTATCGCCGATTTTATCGTTATAAAAAGCGGGGTCGCCAATGGCTTCCTTGACGATACTGCGATCTCTTTTTTGCTCGTTCATGTCGATCTGCTCTCTCTGCTTTTCCTGATCTTTCATTTCGGAATCCTCCTGTATGTTT
>JAOAAU010000126.1 GCA_026418695.1 Clostridia bacterium | reverse complement strand
ATTGATATACATCGCCATCGGTCTATAGACCAGTTTAGGTATTCTTGAAACCAGCAAATCCTGCACCCGGTGAGAAATCCTGTTCCCCTGACTGATATCCTGGAGCAGCAATTTCAGGGCAAATGCTATCTTTTTTCCCTTGCGTCCCAGTTCAGGAATCGGTGTTCCATCGATCAGGGAGCCTAATCCGTATGCAACTCCCCCCAACCAGTTCATTTCGGTTTCTTCTGCAAAAAAACTGCTGGTTTCTATTGCAGGCTTGCAAAATATGATTTCCGGATACCCGCACTGCATCACAGAGAAAAAACCTTTCCCCTTAATATCTTTTCCCAGCTCCAATGCCAGCCGTTCCATAAACCAAATCACAGTACTCGGTAAAGTATCCGCGTATAAAGGTGCGATCAATCCAATGACATCACACTTTCGAATTGCCTTTTTCAAATCGTCCAGGCTTTCCCTTCCATCATAGTAATCGATGATATGCAAGATCGTCGCGGCGTTTCCGTCCTCTTCTGCAACCTTTTTCAGCGTTTCCGCAAACCGATAGGATGTTCCTTTCTTTCGCGGACTCCCATTCAATAGCATTAAACTTTTCTTACTCATCTCTGAACCTCCTGGAGCGCTCCGAGCAATTCTCTTTCAAGCGTTTTCGTCTCTTCAGGAGAATGTATTATAATGGCTTTATGGTAAGGAGCCTGCATATTATATGCATTCCCTGCTACAATGGCTTTAAAATTCTCTTCCCGCTGCAAGTCTTCTTTTTCACTAAACCCAATCACAATAAGCGATTTTCTTCCATACCTTGGCGGATGAAAGAACCGCCCATTCTTTACTACAAGATAGGGCACCGCTGACAAAGGTCCTTTATCGACGACTCTTTTCAAAAGTGACGGATATCCGCCAAATCTGATGGGTGTAACTTTGATTGTCAGACTGCTGCTGGCAGCAGCTCTTGATATGGCAGGCATATCATCTTTGAAAACACATTCCCCAGGTGTTTTATAGGTGCAAACATTGCAACCCCTGCAAGGAAGAATATTCATCGCTTTAAGTCTAAAGTAGGTATACTCGATATTACACTCGCTTACGATCCTTTTTGCAACGCCGCTAATGAAATTCTCTTCCTCAAATGCATCTTGTATTACAGCTTTCATGCTTCTCCCCAATACCTTGCCTTTCACATCCTGCATCCTTAAAAAACCTTGTATCCAAACTAGGCCTCCTGTTTTTCAAGGCTTTTTTGGAACTTATCCAATATACTCATGAAGGACACCATCTCTTCTTCACTTAAATCACTAAATATTCTGCTAAGAAAGTTCTCAGGGCCTTCCGGATTTCTACTCCAAAATTCATGATTCTTCTCGGTCAATTTGAGTCGGATCGCCCTGCTGTCCTTCAGGTCTTTCTCCATCTTGAGGAAACCTTTCTTTTCAAGTTTAAGAGCCACCTGCTTCACATTCTGGTGGGAGTTGCCCATTGCCTTTGACAACTCATTGAGTGTAGGGGGCTCCTCAAACAAATATTTAATACTGCTTGTTAGAAACCATTGCTTGGCTGTGATATCACTCGGGGCCAGTTCACGATCCAACAGAGTCTGCATCTTATTCGCCGCTAGAAGCATAGTACCAAAAATAAAATACTTCTTATCCAGTTTCTCTAATTTATCCATTGGTTCCCCCACCATAATCCCATGCAAATTTAGGTAATACGTTACCTATACATGTAATATATTACCTAAATAAACATTTGTCAATATCTTGTTGAAATTTTATTTCAGGTGATTTGAAAATCTTATTCATGACAATGGTCTGGTACAAGTGCTTCAAGGATTTCTTTGTTTCCCGCTTTTTCAGCTAATTGAAGCGCACTTTTACCGTTTTTATCCGTGGCATGTTTGTCTGCACCGCTTCGAATTAATAGCTGGACGGCTTCAACATGGCTGCTTTCAACAGCCCAATGCAAAAGGGTTCGGCCTGTGGCATCCTTTCTATTGATATCGATTCCGTCTACCAGCATCTGTTCCAGCAGCTCAATTTGTCCGTTTTTCGCTACCATATCAAACGTTATAAACAGACTGACTTTTTCCACAAGCTGATTGTCTTTGGATGGCCGCAAATGTTCAAGATTCCCTTTCACCATTTCTGTCATCTCCCTTCGCAACTGCTCTCTTGCCCTCTGAAGGCGTTTCTTCACCGTGTTGACCTCTATTTCTAAAAATTCAGCAATATTCTGCTGGGAATACCCCTGAATATAGTACATTACAACCGGGATTCTCTGATTGTCCGGCAGCTGCTTGATTGCATCATAAACTTCGTTCTGTATCTCACTAACCTTAAGGTTATCGTAGGCTTCCATACTTGAAGTCTCATAAGCTTCGAGTGTTTCCAACGGAAGCCCTTCTTTCCTCTTCTTCTTTAAAACCCGGATACAGTCCCTTTTTGCAATCTGCTTCAGCCAACAGGGAAGGGCATGAGGATTACGAAGGTTCTCCAAATTTCGGTAGGCCGCAATAAACACTTCCTGGGTAACGTCCTGTGCCGTGAAGTACTCCTTTACAATAGCGAAAATATACCCAAAGACCAGATCCTGATATCTTTTAACGATTTCCGCATAGGCATCATTGGTTGGATAGCCACTATTCTTTTGTTGAACCGCCAATTCTACTAAAACATGCGTGTCTCTCATCTCAAGAACTAGATTCCATTCTCAGCAGCCTTCTGCCGTTTTCTATGATTTAATGCATTCATGATTTCCTTCGGCATTCTCAAAAACAGATACCAGGCAAACAATCCAATCGCAAGTCCCAGGATAACATACGGGAATACCCACCCAATGGCTCCATAAAACGTAAAGCTCCTTTTGATAGGGATATCACTGATGAAGATATCTTCCATCGATGTAAAGTCATTCAGCTGCCCTACCCGGCGTCCAATGCTGTCATATGCGGCAGAAAGCCCGTTCTTGCATACACGCAGAAGCGCTGTCCCATTTTGCATTGCTTCCACCGAAGCGACCTGTGTATGATAGGGTGAGATCCCCTTCCAGTCAAAGCCAGGCACTAGAAGTAAATCAATTTTTTTAGCGCTGGCTTGCCGGATATACTGAGGATAATCCATATCGGCACAAATCACAGCACCAATCCTCCCGTATTCAGTCTCTGTGACCGGAATAATCTTGTTTCCCTGGTCAATCATCATACTCTCGGATCCAATGGCAGGATAAGATTTTATATAGTGGAACACCGCTTCCCCTTTGGCATTAATCATCACTGCTTTATTTATAAGCAGGTGGTCGGTAGTTATTGTATCCTTCAGAAGCAAGTATGCAGGAAGGATGTACACTTGATGATCTAATGCCATCCGGCTCAGGTCATTGAGGAGGACTTCCTGGTGTTTTTGGTCAATAAACAGGTAATCCTCCGACCAAGCTATGATTTTAGCTCCGGCATCAATCGCTTTCTTTGTTCTGGTAAGTACATACTTCACATCCGCTTCCGAGGAAAGCTTCGTTTTCCAATAGTTACGGTCCTTTTGCGCTGGATCTACCCGCAGATCATTTTCTCTGGCAATAATTCCAGCGACTCGTGTTGTCTCACCCATATCCTTGTATTTGATCCGGATATCCCCATACATCCACAGCATCCCAACAAGGCACACGGCAACAACAACTGGGAGCCGTATTTTTTCCCATCTCCATTGTTGATCCTGCATCCAGTTCAGCAGTGCTCCGATAAAGGCTGCTGCAAAAGTTACGGAGAAAACACCAAATAGTGTCGATGCCTGCGTAAGAATCGTGCTGTCTAGCTGGCTGAGTCCCAGAGACGATAGTATTCCGGTTCCGACGGGAAGGCTCTGCAAGAAGTCCTGACTAGTCAGCAGCGCAGGGAAAATCAGACATTGGATAAAACCCCTGGTGCGGCGATAAAAAAATCGATCTAGCAGAAATGGTAGTGCAATGATAATTGTAGTGAGTATTGTTAGAACAATTACGAGGGGCAATGGAAAAAAAGAGTTTCTGTTTTGAAGCCCTACAGCTGCAGCAGCAAAAATACCAACAAACAAAGCCAACCCGCCGGAAAACCCGATCTTGCTTCTGGTATATCTTAAAAGGAAATAGGCGTATAGGAACCCCGGCAGAGCCATGGGCCAATCTCCCCTTGCAAGGGCTAAACAGATACACCCCAGCAGCAAGTATACAACTTTCTTATAATTTGATTCAATCATGTTACAACCTCCGTTCATCCTTATCTTTATGTTGAGAAAACACCCAACACCTAATAAGAGGAAGGAGGATAAAAAAAGGTGACATCCTTTCAAAAAATTTTTAAATTTTAATATAACCCGTCCTTAATGTTCAACCTTTTCTTGTTCAGTTTGCTCCCTCTTTATTTTCATGGTCCTATAAATAAACGCCTCTATAAATGCATCATTTGCTGAGAGAGTGTTGACCGCCTTCGTACTATATATTCTTTTATTCACCCGGTTACCCTCTTTCGAATAAATCCAGGAATGGTCCCTCTCGTTTTTTATGATCACGCTCTTAGTATGGGATTGAAAGCACCTGTTCATCATTGAAAAACCGTTTCTATCATGAGGATAGGAAAAATCCTCCAACATACCCAGCTCTTCTTTCGTTCCAAAAACAACATCACTTTTTTCTGCCGCAAGGCTGTAGTATACCGCAGCCTCTTCTTCCGAGCCCCATAAATAGGGCCTGTGGTCCATATCAAACAAAATCACCAAATGATTTCTCCTCGCATATTCAAGGGCCGCCAGGGCAGCCTCTCTTGAGGGGCTCTTCGCCAGAATGGTGCCTGAAAGTAAAAGGGTTCTTGCTTGCTTTAAAAAATCCTCCTTGATATCCCTTATTGAAAGCTTAAAATCAGCAATCTTGTTCAGGTATGTCGGAAGTAGATTCTCAGAGGATGTCTCCCTCAGTGAATCAATCCCCGTGATATATCCTTTGCTATCACGAATGATCCCCGAAGTATCCACCCTCAAGTTTCTTAAATAATTGAAAATTGTCCTGCCATAGTCATCATCGCCAACTCTTCCGATGTATCCGGTCTTCATTCCGCGCTTTGCTAAAGCTGCTGTAATATTCGCAGCAGTTCCTTCAATATTTTTCTTAAAGCTTCCTGTACAAACCGCCTTATTGTGAATCTTGGACCAACCGGCATAAACAAAGAGACTCCCGCACAGTTTGCCCATCGCAATAATATCCAGCTCCCGGTCCTTTTCAAAAATTAAGCTGTTCATAACCACACTCATCTCCAGAAAAATCTAAAAACTGATACCTCGAATAAGTTCGACTTAGAGATCTGCATTTCACACAAAACATCACTTATAATCGCACATCGCCGCAAACGTTTACATTAATAACTGCTGATTCCCCTGCAGGTCTTTCTTATGATCAGCTTTGATTCAAGGATTTCATAGGAATCCTTCTTCTCTTCAGGATTCTGAATTCTATCGATCAATACCTTTGCACTCAGTTCGCCAATCTTGTACTTGGGTTGATGGATCGTCGTCAATTGGATTTTGTTCAGGGAAGCGTAAGAAATGTCATCAAAGCCTATCACGGAGATATCCCCGGGTACGCTTAGTCCGAATTCTTCAATGGCTTGAATTACGCCCAAGGCTACGATGTCATTCCCCGCAAGAACTGCAGTAGGCAAATCACAGTTCTCTAAAATCTGCTTGGTATTTCTATATCCGCTGGAGATAGTATATTGATCATGAATAACATAGTGGGGCTCCATCGCAATAGCATTCTTTTCAAGGATCGACCTGTAACCATGGAAACGCGCGATATCGGCGCTGTTGGATTCCGGCCCTCCAATATATGCAATCTTCTTATGTCCGAGTTTTACAAGGTATTCCATCGCCAGGCTTACGTTCCTGACATCCTCTGTGGTAACAAAGCTGCACTTCTCCGCATTCGGTTTGTAAGCAGCAAAGACAATCGGAATCTCTTCTTTGTGTCTGAGGATATGCGATATGTCATCAGACACCGGAGCAATCACGATTCCGTCTACTCTGCTGCTTAATAACTTGCTGAGATGCTCCTTTTCTCTCTGAACATCCCAATTGCAGTTGCACAGAAATACCTGATACCCATTTTGACTTGCATAGTCTCCCATCCCTTGAGCAACTTCAGATAAAAAGGGGTTGGTGATATCCGGGATGATCAATCCCAGGGTACGGGAATTTTTTGTTACCAGCCCTTTGGCAATGGCGTTGGGCCTGTATCCCATTTCATGAGCGATCTGAAGAACCTTCCTTCTGGTTTCCTCATTGATCTCTGGATGATTGGTTAGGGCCCTGGATACCGTTGCATAGGACACCTCTGCTTTCTTCGCTATATCTTTAATCGTGATACTCATAGCTCACCCTTCGTAAACGTTTACGATCATTATATTCCCACCATTTGTAAATGTCAAGCGCATAGTTTATTGATCATTATTCCCCCGAGCGCAAAACTTTTTAAATAAATGTAAAATTAGCTTGACATTTAATGTAAAGCTAACTATACTTTAAATGTAAAGCACACTATACATCTATCAGAGGTGGCCTATGAAAAACTGTATTCCGGAACTGCGAAAGGAAAAGCGCATGACTCAGGAAGAGCTCGCAGAACTATGCGGAGTGACACGCCAAACCATCATTTCTCTTGAAGGCGGGCGGTATAATCCATCTATTCTGCTGGCTCATAAAATCGCAAAGATTTTTGGTTTATCCATTGAACAAGTATTTATTTTTGAGGAGGAATAGTTTATGAATTATGCAAGAAGATTATTAACTTATTTTATCGTACATACCACGGTCGGTATTATTGCTTTGCTTTATATTCTTTTTGGTCAGCTTCCGGACAGCTTTAGAGAAGGGATGGTATCGGGGATCGCCGGAGCCTGTATTGTAACAGGAATTATTGGCATCATTGCCGGTATCCGCTTATTAAGAAATCCAAAGAAAGCCAAGGAAGCAGAGCTTTCCCAAAGTGAAGAGCGGGCTCAATTCATCAGGATGAAAGCCTTTTCTTCGGTTTCTACCATCATGCTCTATGTAGAGTGCCTGGGAACACTTATGACAGGTTTGATGGGATTTAAAGAGGCTGCCGTCACACTGGCTTCACTGATCTTTATTCATGTACTCTTACTTGTCGGATTTAATTACTACTATGGAAAGAAATTTTAAGATATCATGCCTCAAACTTAATTAAGCATTATCCGATATTGTCATTCCTTAATACTGCAGGCGCAATTTTTTACAATTCAACTTCCTTGTTGTAGTTTATAATAGTCAAAAAACTGAAAGAACATATAACAGATAAGGTGGATGACAATGCAGACGGATTTGAAGAAGAACAAGTGTGTGCTGGTGATAAACCCTGAATTGCCCCTTGGACTGATTGCCAATACAGCCATGATTTTGGGACTTACAATCGGAAATAAAACAGGGGAATTTATCGGCAGTGATGTGGTGGATGCCTCCGGGCAGCAACATCTTGGAATTACTACTATTCCGATTCCCATTCTGAAAGGTACAAAGGAAAAACTTACGGAACTGATGGGGATCATGAGCTCAGAGGATTATTCTGATCTACTGGTGGTGGATTTCTCCAATGTGGCACAAATGTGCCTGACCTATGATGACTATATTTCCAAGGCAGCTGCGACACCTCAAGAGGAATTTGAATATCTCGGGATAGGTGTTTATGGAGATAGTAAAAAAGTAACTAAGCTAACAGGGAGCCTGCCTCTGCTGCGGTAATGGGAGGATGTTAAAAGCATTCTCCCCAAAAAGCAAGTACAACTTTTCCAATTCCAAACTGTACCCCATTCTTTAGCATCTCATAAATCAAACCAGCCTTTAGTTTGAAACTGTCTCCCACTGGTTATCTCCGAACTCCCCGTTTTGGTGGATGACAAATTCGTAGTCTTTGCCTGAAGCGCCCTTCCACTTTATTTTCTCCATAGGAATTCCCTCCGGCATATAGGTTTGAATGATGATGGTCTGATTTTTGACCAGATCTAGCTTATTAAGAACTTCCTTCTCAACAACATCATTTTTTTGATTGTCCCATTCCACTCTGCAATGCCTAAAATCAAAAATCTCCCCTTTTACAATAATCTCAATGAATTCCCCGGTCGATGTCCCCTTCAGGATCAAGGAACCCATATCATTCATAGATTTCGGTGCCTCCAGATGTCCTTTGATTTTCACTGTCGGAGTTCCGGTATTCCCATCTTCCTTTGAAGCAGAATCCTCTTTTTTGCCAGTAGATTTTGCCAAACTTTCGTCTATCGTCTCGTAAGCAGACGACTTGGCATTGAGAGAAGAATTCGTTGCAGAATGTTGTTCTTTGAACTCACATGCAGCTAACACGCTTATACACATAAAACTTAATAAAAGCTTTGCCAGAAACCCTGTAATTCTTTCCTTCATTCAATTTCACTCCTGCAAAATAAAAACTATGGCACAATACTACCATAGTTTTACAATAAGGTGCAATTCACCTGTTCAATTTTGTTAAAGCACCCCATTATGGAATAGGGGATTTTTTCACTGCTTTCCAATTTTTATTTGTAGTAAGTATTTTCCAATGGGTTGGCTAATTTTTTTAGTACTATTTTCCTACAATGTATTGCTTTTTCCTTAGGACTATAGTACTATGTTGTATGAAAAATAATTTTGATAAAGGCACACTTGCTGAAAAGCAGGGTCGCAAAGCCATGGGTCTAAAGAGATGCAATTCTCTATGACTGCCAGGTTGCCAGGATTTCATATCGGAGTTGAAATTACAGGCACCTGTGCAAACAGGTGCCTTTTGATTTGTACCCCTGGAAAAATTGATTGAATGAAATGATACAAAGCCATAGAGAAGATTTTTTGGATATAGCTTGGCACAAAAGTTTTTATAAAACCCTCTAAAACACAATTCATGTATCTTATCTAAAATCCTGTCTGGTTGGGCTTCAAATCGAATAACAAAAGCTTACAGTGAACGGCACTGTAAGCTTTTCATCTTTTATGGCCTAAAAAATATTCTTTACAGCAGGTAATTATACCACAAGACTCCTTCTAATAGGAATCGCGAAGTTGCTTTCACATGGACGATTTGACTTTCACGATTAATGTTCAAGGAAATTGAAGCGCGATGCAAAACTTTATCACGTTCAAACAATATAAGTTGCGATAATTATATTATAAGGAAAAAATTGATTATCGCAAACTATATTAAGGTAACAACTTGCAAAAAACATTAATGGAGAGCTTCGTTGAAAATATTTTTTACAAGTTATATAGAATACTATCTATGCACATCTTTTGTATTTTCGGTCATATACTTCAACCTTAATTAACACCGGTTCTCTTTTTCTTTTGAAGAAGTTTGCAATCCATTTGAACATTGTCATCACTCCCGTAGGATATTTATACCATATCCCCGGGACATATTTCAAATTAAGATTAGATTACAAAAAAATGAACAAGCCGAGACTCCCTCTTTATGGCTTGCTTGAGCTATATAAATCATGAAATGTTTTTACAATGACAAATTAGATTTTCACGATAAGAAGTCAAAGAAATTGAAGTGCGATGTAAAAGCTTTATCGCGTTCAATATAGCATTTATTATGGTTTTATTGTTTTCGTTCGTACACCTCATCTTTATTAGCGAATTAACTTAATTACAAAAGCATATACAGCAACACCGCAAACAGCAATACTGAAAATTCTGATTGCATTTAACACAGCCTCACTTGGTCGCAGCCTGCGAAAAATCAGTCCTGCCAGCAGCATGTAAGCCGTCCTGGGCTGAATTGCAAATAACAAGCCTGCGCCCAGAAGCATCAATGGATAGCCCAAGTGCACTTCGGTTTGGATCTTGCCAGTACACGCACTTAACGTTATTGAAATCAAAAATAGGATGAATATATAAAGAAGCCTGTTTTTTCTCATATTGTCCCCTCAAGAGGATTATAACATTCAATCCACCCGCGGTTCAAAGGTTTCTTTATATTGACTCCTCTCTTCGAGCTCAGATATTCATCACCACCGAAGTTGGGCAATGATCGCTTGCTTCCGTGTGTTCCTGACCTATGGTCGGATATCTTTCCCCCTGGTATTGTTTGCACTTGGTGGTCAGTCCCTTGCGAAACACTTCGTTTCCGGCTACATCCAAATCTTTATGCGTCAGGATATAATCAAGCCTGCTTACCTTTTTCTCGGGAACATAATAGTGCGTCCAGGTATCCTCAGGGAAATGATCTTTCAAAAGGCCACTGTTCAGCAAAGGTGCTAATGAATCATCTCCAGGGGTTTGGGGATGCTTCATATCGACATTCAAATCCCCTAAAACAATCGGCAGTTTTCCTTCCTTATCCGCTTTTTGTACAAAGTTGAGCGCTGCCTCAGCCTGTGCTTTTCTTCTGTCTATAGAGGTTTTATTTCTGTCCTGCGCCTTAAAATGATTGACCATGATGGTTAGAATCCTTTTTCCCGCTCGGATATCGACTTCAAGACAGTCTCTCGAAAACACAGCCCCGTTAGCAAGGTACCCGAAACCTTTTCTGGACCCTCTGCGCTTTACCCCATCGTCGATATGGGTTCGGATATTCAAGATCTCACAAGCAAACCCTCTTCTGACTAAGAGTCCAACATCGATCCCCCTTGGATCATTCCCATCCACCAAAATCATTTTCTCAAAGTAATTATCCAGATAGGAGTCATTGAATATTCTCAGGGTATGCAGGTTCTCAACCTCTTGAACAGCAAGGATATCCGGTTCAGTCTCCAGGATCGCATTTGCCGTATTATTTCTCTGGATCTCGGTAGTAGGATAACTTACAAGATCCCCCTCCCTGCTTGCAATCGAGACAACCCCAACCGCCTGGACATAATTCTCATAATGCCTTTCATCCCAGGGTGCATCCAGAAAAGCATACCGGTTAAATAAGTTTTCCAAATTAAAGGTAGTCAACTTGAGGTTCATATCCATACCTCCTTCACAGCATACTATTTATATATTCTGTATTTCCCGAACTTGCCCTTCCAAGATAAATTTTCAATATAATTATTTGAGGGATTGCTGATCACTTTATTCTTCTCAATTGATCCTTGCAAATACCCAATGACAAATTGTGCAATTGCTACGTAATAAACCAATCTGCTTCAGTATAAAATATAACAAATTCATACTATTGAAGGAGTTCCTATGACCGGTGCTACCCATATGATCGCTGCGGCATCCATCTATAGCCTGACAAGTTCCAACAAGCCGATTGCCTTGGCCGCAGCCCTTGCTTCCCATTTTATCCTTGATTCCATTCCCCATCATGAGCCAAGTACCAGAAAGAACTATGTTCTCGGCTTCATTACACTGATTGGCCTTAGCGCTATTGCCCTTATACGAAAAGACCCGTTTTTCCTGTTCGCAGTCTTTCTTGGTGCTTTTCCTGATCTGAACTGGATATTGAAATTGAATAGACAGGTTGATCGATTCCATCGATTTGTTCACTTTAAACACAAAAAACCAGTAAGCAAGTATATCTCCATCCTGGAAATGATATTGGTATCATTATTCTCTTTGGCGATTGTTTTCTTATAGTCATCCAAAGTACTACTTGCAATATTTTTGGCATATGATGTACTACACTCTCGTGGGCAGTGTTCAGCATATACTGCGCCTTTTATCTGCATTGCGGGTCATGATGTACTTTGTGAGGTCCCCCAATAAGCGATGAAAGGCGGAATATTTCATGTTGTACTATGTGCAATTGCTAAGTTACATACTCAATATCGTGTTGATCTCCGTTAATCTGTATATGCTGGTTAAAAAGAATAGTATGCGCCCAAGGAAGCGGTCACGCAGGAAGTATGTTTATGTTTATAAATAGCTCGAGCGGCTTTCGGGCGCATGCTGCCCACACCAAACGGACAATAAACCTGTGAGGATTGTGCATTTATAAGAATTCAATCGAATATCATAAGGGTCCATTCCTTTCATCATTAAAAAACAACAAACCGATAAAAAAGCACTTGCAGAAACTTTAACATCCAGTTTCTCGCAAGTGCTTTCTTTGTCTATATTGGATTATTCTTTGTAGGAAATCGCAGTATCGATGCCGATGGTGCTTGTTGCAT
>JAOAAU010000071.1 GCA_026418695.1 Clostridia bacterium | reverse complement strand
TGTACATTGTAAACTGTAAACTTAATCTTCTGGTGGTTATTACGAGAAGGTCACACCCGTTCCCATACCGAACACGGCAGTTAAGCTTCTCAGTGCCGATGATACTTGGACGGCAACGTCCCGGGAAAGTAGGTCACCGCCGGATTTATATTCCTCAATAGCTCAGTCGGTAGAGCATGCGGCTGTTAACCGCAGGGTCGTAAGTTCGAGTCTTACTTGAGGAGCCAGATTTAATGCAAAGCCTTATGGTTACTACCATAAGGCTTTGCTGCTTTTACGTGGAAAATACTTTTCATTTTTATGAATTAAGGAACAGGAAAAAATCAGATAAAAGCAATATAATTCAAAAACAATGTTTTTCAAATTATATTGAGGAATAGAGTTTAAATTTCTATGCCTGATATATAAGGTATGTTTAGGATTATATTTACTTAAGGCAAATAAACACAAGGGTTTCCAAGCTAACTGTGTCACAAGAACCGTCCCCATGACACGGTTTAGGAAATAATTATACTTCAAAGACTGCATACTGAAGTCTATAGTATAATATGGTAAAGTAAGTAAAATTTCATTAACTTCAGAGTGCAGGTGGGATGGTATGGTGAAAAAACTGCTCCTTTTGATACTAACTTTTTTCCTTTGTTTTATCAACGTATCTTGCAGCTTCGAAAAGAACAAACCGGAGCAAGCCTTTCAGAAGTATCTGGATGCTTGGAAAAGCAATGATTTTGCAGCGATGTACCAATATGTCAGCAGTGAAAGTAAAACAGCGATAGAAGAAAACACCTTCGTTCAAAGGTATAAATCCATTTACTCGGGCATAGAAGCCGCAAATGTGGAGATTCAAGGGGATTACTCTCAGAAAATTGAACCGGATAAAACGGGTGTAGCGGTAATTCCATTTACCTGCTCAATGCGGACGATGGCAGGGGACATTAGGTTTTCAAGTCAAGCCAGAATGCAGCAAGAAAAGGTAGAAGACAAAAAGGAATGGAGAATCATTTGGACCCCGGAAATGATTTTTCCGGAACTTGGAGACGGAGATAAGGTAAGGGTCAATAGACTTGCGGCCAGAAGAGGAGAAATTGTTGATAAGAAAAACAGACATCTGGCGATGAACGGAACGGCTGCCGAAATCGGCATAGTACCGGGAAAACTCAATGAAGATCCTGAGGGATCCAAAAAGAAAATTGCTGAGATTCTGGGTACCTCAGTAGAGAATATCAACAAAAAGCTTTCTGCGTCCTATGTGAAACCGGACATGTTTATTCCAATGAAAGTAGTCTCGGAAGACGAACTGGATATAAAGGAACAGCTTCTTCAGGTTCCGGGAATAATGATCAACAGCAAGAAGACAAGAGTCTATCCGTTGAAGGAAAAAGCGGCCCATCTTGTAGGTTATGTTCAAACCATAAGCGTAGAAGAGCTAGAGAAATTTAAAGATGATGGGTATTCAAAGGAAGACCTCATCGGCAAGTCAGGACTTGAAAAGATTTACGAAAAGCAGCTTCGGGCTAAAAGCGGTGTAGAAATCATTATCGTTGATAAAGACGGAAAGAAAAAGAGCACCCTGGCGAGGCTTGAACCTGAAGACGGACATGACCTCCAACTAACCATAGATGCGGATATGCAAAATTACATATATGATCAGCTTGGCGCTGATTCGGGAACGGCTGTTGCTATAAATCCCAAGACGGGAGAGGTTCTGGCATTGGTTAATACGCCGGCCTATAACCCGAATAACTTTGTATTGGGAATGTCCGACAGTGAATGGAAAGCTTTAAACGGAAACCCGAAGAAACCGCTGTCAAACCGCTTTCAAAGTAACTTCTGCCCAGGCTCCGTATTTAAACCCGTTACAGCAGCCATTGCTTTATCAGGGAACAAGATTGATAAGGATGTATCCAGAAATATTACAGGGTTGAAGTGGCAAAAGGATAAAAGCTGGGGCAACTATTCGATTACGAGAGTATCAGAATATTCAGGCCCGTCCAACCTCTTAAACGCCATGATCCATTCCGACAACATCTACTTTGCTCAGACCGCTCTGGACATTGGTGAAGTAGATTTTGCGTCCATGGTGAAGAACTTTGGGATTGGGGACAGAATTCCCTTTGAATACGAAATGGCTAAATCCCAATTTGACAAGGACGGGATTGTCAAAAGCGAGGTGCAGCTTGCCGACAGCGGTTATGGCCAGGGAGAAGTGCTTCTGAATCCTCTGCATCTGGCATCCATCTATTCTGCATTCAGCAATGAAGGGAATATGATCAAACCTTACTTGGAATGCAAGGCAGAAAGAGTGCCTGAAGCGTGGAAAAGCAATGTATTTTCTGCCGATATTGCCAAAATGATGACCCAATATCTTTTGCAGGCGGTAGAAAATCCTGAGGGAACAGGACATCAGGCTTTTATTCAAGGTCTTCCCTTAGCTGGAAAAACAGGAACTGCGGAAATTAAACTCAAGCAGGGGGATGCTAATGGAACTGAGCTGGGATGGTTTGTTGCGTACAATGTTAATAATCCGAAGCTGCTTGTGGTGGCCATGGTTGAAGATGTAAAGAACAGAGGCGGCAGTCACTACGTTGTTCCCAAAGTAAAAGCAGTGTTTGAGAAATTTGTAAAGAACTAATCGGAGATAAAATTAAAATTTGCTGAAAAAACATAAAGAGCCGAAGAATAATAGCTTCGGCTCTTTGTCATGGTAAGAAATCAAAACATGAAAATCAAGCTTTTTATGTATTCAATTGTTCAATGGATCGAATCAGCTTAAAAAGAACATCATTTACCGGAGTCGGGACTCCATACTGCTGTCCAAGTTCAATAACAGTTCCTGAGAATATTTCTACTTCAGTCTTTCTTCCAGCTTCCACATCCTGCAGCATGGAAGTCTTGCCGCCAGGAGAAAGCGTCTTGATAACCCTCACATATTCTTCGATGTCTTCTTCTTTTAAGTTGATTCCCTTTTTCTGAGAAAGAGCCACGACCTCACGGGAAGCCAGCTTCATTAATTCCAATGCTTCACCGGGATGCTGGAATACAGCATATGGCGCTCGAAGAATGGCTGAAACCTGATTGATGCCAACATTCAGCATAAACTTCCACCACTGGGAGCGAAGCATATCCTCGGGAATGGAATAGGGGATGCCGGCCTTTTCAAAGAGCTCTTTTACAGCAGCTACTTTTGGAGAAAGACAAGTATTCTTTGGTTCACCGAAAACAATCTGACCGATTTTTGAGTAATGTGTATTGGTGGTTTCCCTTACAGCATCTGTACCGACAACGTAGGAGTATAAAAGTTTTTCCGTTCCAAACACTTTTCCCAGGATTTCTTCACTGCTGATCCCATTCAGAAGCGATAGAATGATGGTATCCTCTGCGATAAATTTTTGAACGGACTTGATAGATTCCTCCAGGTGATGCTGCTTCACGGCAATTATAATGAGATCGGCCGGAGTGACATCGTCTTCGGGTACAATGTAGTCAAAGGCATAGGCTGTATCATTTACTGTGATGCCATCCTTAGAATATCTCTTTTTTCTTTCGGTATCTACGATGACCTTAACACAGGCGGGATTCATTTCGAATAATTTAGCAGCATATGCACTGCCAATAGCACCAAGGCCGGATATATAAACACTTTGAATGGGTTTCATAAAAGCACTCCTTAAAAGTAAATTTCAGTAGTTTTTTATATATTATATTCCGTGAACCTGCTATTCTTCAAGAGTGACAAAGTTACATGCGGCATCTTTTAATATGTCATAGATATAGTTATATTTGTCAACGAGTTTCTCTGTAGAAAAATTAGCCTGTTCCGCAAGCTTTCCTTTATCTTTGAGTCCGCCAAGGTTGGCTAAGGGAATACAAAGATGAGCGATATCCTTTGGAGCAATCGTTTTTATACCGGCGTCGGAACAGAGCTTATAGATGGTTTTTCGAATTCCCGTGTCCGAGATTGGTTTGCCATACCGGTTAAGGAATACTCGCATTCCGTTTTCCTTTATTCTATCGATACTTTTTGGATCTCCGGAAAAACCAAGAATCTCTCGATAACTCATCAGCAGATCAACTACATCCTTGCGGAGGGGAATAATTCTTGATTTGTTCTTTCCTTTAGTTTTTACTTCTGCGCCCCACAGATTCTGATTTATGGAGAAGATATTTCCCCAGGAGAAGTTTGTCAATTCCAGGGTAGAGAAGCGTGAGGTATATAGCAGCTTTATGATAGCATAATTACGGATACTTTTTTTAGCCTCTTTAAGCAGCTGCTTCAATTCCTGTCTGGTTAATATACGGCTTCTGTCAACATAGCCGAAATCCTGCTTTTCTAGCTTTACATCCGGCATTTTAGCAAAAAAGAAGGGATTATATTCAAGATAATTTCTCTTAAATGCAAAGTTATAAAGGGAAAGCAATGTTCGTTTTACCTTGAAGAGTGTAGACTTGACCATGTGGCGTTTTAAATAGAGATACTCAAGGTATTCCGTTGCGTCTTTATTGGAGATCTCTGAAAGAGGCCTGTTCTTCATATAGGTTAGAAATTCATCGATGACCGGAATGTACGTTCTTACTGTATGTATTGTTTTGTTATCAGCAAGAAATGCTCTGACGATGTCATCATTGGATGCGCTTTGTATGGTCATTAAAAAACCCTTCCTTCATTCGTTGAATTAAGCATTAAAGTAAAGAATAATATTCCATTATAATAACTTAAAAAGTGAAATATATCAAGAACTATTAATACTCATAACCAAAGTTCAAAAGAAATGTAAGTAGCTGCATCAAAATCGATGCAGCTACTTACATTTAATCAAAGAAGGACCGCTGAGGAGAACTCCGAAATTCATATCTATTTAAAACTAAAATCATCAAAGTAGATACAACTTTTAAATATATAATACCAGTTTATTACATTAATACCGGTTGCTTATATTACTATGGTGCAATTACAACCGAATTTAAATGAGGTCCATTTTTATATGTAAGTATAATTGGAAAGATTAGGACCGGATGAGGAGAAAACAAAGGGAATAAACGCAAAAAAAATGAAGGGTCTCATTTCTGAAACCCTTCATTTTTTTCTGGTCGGAGTGACGTGATTTGAACACGCGACCTCTTGCACCCCAAGCAAGCACTCTAGCCAAGCTGAGCCACACCCCGAAGAACATTAAATAGTATAGCAGATCTCAAGAGAATTGTAAAGAGTATAATTATGGTATAATG
>JAOAAU010000029.1 GCA_026418695.1 Clostridia bacterium | reverse complement strand
CTGAAGAATCGCTGCAAGGAACGCCAGAGTCAACCCCTGTCCCCATCCTTGGATCCGTTTGATGGGAACCTTTTTGTAATCTTCTGCAGAAAGCATAACAGCAGTACCGGCGGATACGTTCTTGACTGTTCCATCTTCTGCAATATTTGCAAGAACCCCTTTTAATGCCTTTTGAACATGCTTTCCATGAAGCGGATGCCCCCATAGAACCAGAGCCGCGCCAATACCTGCCGAGGCAGATGTTTCAAGGTAGGAAGAGGAGTCATTCAAAATGGTATGCCACAATCCCTCTTCCGATTGCAGCCTTACCAGTGCACTGAGCTGATCCCCCAGAGCGCCCCCGATTTGCATCCACATAGGATTCAGATAATTCAAAAACCTGTAGGCTTCCGCCATGGTCAAAGCTGCCCATGCATTCGCTCGTGCCCAGTAAATTCCTGATAAATGATTTTTACTGACGTTGTCCCATGCATGATAGAATAAATTCGTTGTGCTGTCCTGTAAAAATTCTTCATGCCAGTAGTATTGATTCAAAGCATCCTCAATATATTCCTTGTTATTGAGCTTAAAGCCCATCCGTAAAAGGAAATAGGCCGCCATGAACAGGGTATCCGCCCAAGCTTGTTCCGGGAAGTCATTGTTTGAGGATACGGTATGCTGAAATACCCCTTCACCAAAACGTAACGCCTCTTTTCGCAGATACTCTGCTTTTTTAATTGCAATATCAAGATATTTTTCATCTCCCGTTGCTTCATGAAGAGTGATCATGGTATGCCCCATGGCACAGGCATTGACCATAAGCGGCGGAAGCCCGATTTCCAGGTATTCATCCACCCATTTCACCAGGAAGTCTATGTATTCCTGGTTTTTTGTTACTTCCCAGGCTTTACAAATCCCATAAAACGCCACTCCGCAGGGCCAACACCATGTAAAGTCCATATTCATGGTTCTTCTCACTACTTTATCAATAATCTGCTTTATTTCATTTTCATCATACTGGAGTAATGACATAAGTTTCTTTCCTTTCAATAAACCGTTTTTTAGAAAAAACGTGACACTTCTGTATTTCAAGGAGTGTCACTCATTCTTGTCCAAGAGTACCCTGTAGTGCTAAAGCACTACAGGGTACTAATATTTACTATGTGTAACTATTTATTATTTTTTAGCCTTCATTTCATCATATAATTTTTTCTTTTCAGCGAGTATTTCCTGATAGCCTGCTGCTAAGTAATCCTTGCATGCTTTATCATATGTAGCATCAAATTCGCCTTTTTTCGCCATTATAACCTTTGCAAGGGATTCTTCCCACTTTGCATCCAGTGCCTTAACATATTTTGTTGTACTTGTTACAGGCTTGTCAAAGAGGAAATCAGGGTATCTCTTCTGTTTTGACATCTGATCAAAGCTTTGCTGCCACAGATATTCAAATCCTGCAGGCGCTCTCTGAATAGTTTCAACTTTTAGGTTCTGCACAGGATCTCCTGTATCCTTACCTTCTGTTACAAGGCACCAGATATCTTTTCCTGTACCGTTCAAGAGGCTTTCTTCTCCTTTAAAACCAGCAACTGGAACAGGAACTCCGTCTTTCAGTGTATAGTTCTTACCTTCAACACCATTTTGAAGTACATTCAATATTTCAGGTTTGCTCATCCAGTCGAAGAATTTCAATACAGCTTCAGGGTTCTTACAGCTCTTGTTGATACCGCTCATTATACCAAATGGCCAGTAGTCGCGGCCTGTATTCTTATTGCCCGGTTTAGTCTGCCAGCCAAAGTCAAGTACGGAAAGCTTGGCTGTAGGAACATTCTTTACAAGAGTTTGAGCTATTGGAGGATTTGAAGCCATTGGACCTGTTGCAAAGTGGAATATACCAGCTTTACCGCTCATGAAGTCAGCTTCAGCTTTTTTGTTGTCTTTGTCAAGAGCCCATTCTGAACTCATGAGACCTTCAAGATATAACTGGTTCAGGAACTTCAAACGCTCTTTTTCAGGAGCCCAGGTAAGCGCTCCAAGCTGAACATCGGAATACATTGCCAATTCTTCTTCCGGAAGAGGATCAGGTCTGAAGCCATAATTCTGAACCTGGCTCTTTGCAGCCTTCAAGGAGTATGACATTGGAATTGTGTTTTTTGCTCCAAGCTTTCCTGGATCCTTTTCTTTGAAAGCCTTCATAACTGCGATAAATTCATCTGTATTCGTTGGATTCTTCATGCCAACAGCATCAAGCCAGTCCTGTCTGATTATAGCAGTATACGGAGTATAGCTTAATGGTCTTTTCGCAGTGAGATAATACTGTTTTCCGCCAACCTCGCCATATTTTAAAGTTTCTTCACCAACAAACTTAACGAAATTTGGAGCTACACTTTTTAACATATCCTTTGGAATTTCCTGAAGAACTCCACGGCCATAGAATGCAGTCATAACAGGATAGTCAAAGCTGAATATTACATCCGGAGCCTGGTTTGCTGCCAGGAGCATATTGAACTTGTCGATATCAGTTGTCCTTGGAATCGGAACATAGGTAACCTTAACATTGATGTCCTTTAAAGCTTTTTCTGCAATCCATTTAGTCCAGTAATTGTTTTCTGCCGGAGGCTGTCCCTGATTTCCTCTTTCATATACAGGAATCTTGATTTCTACAGCTTCGCCCGATGGCTTATCTGTCTTAGTTTCCTGGGCCTGAGGCTTTTGCTCTTCCGCCTTCTTGTTCCCGCCTCCACATCCGGCCAGGGAACCAATCAACAGCACCGATACCAGCAACATGCTTGTCACTTTAATCTTAAAGCTTTTCATCCTAACATCTCCTTTTTTATTTATATTGTTTGTCTATATTGATCACAGAAACTTTTTTAGCCTCTGTGTATCAAATGCCATGTTTTTTAGTTTTATCCTTTTACTGCACCTACAGTAATTCCTGTTACGAAGTACTTTTGCAGCCATGGATAAACAATCAGAATGGGGATAGTAGCAAACATTACTGAAGCAGACTTTATTACATCGGGAGCCAGCTGAGTAGCCGACCCTGCTGAATCAAGTGTTTCTGTCGCTCCCATAGCATTAATAAGGTAATACAGCTTTAATTGTATAGGATACAGACTTCTTTCTGTTATATAGAAAAGTGCATCTGAAAATGCATTCCATCTTCCTACAGCGTAGAACAAACTTAGTGTTGCAAGGGCAGGCAGAGACAGTGGCAGGAATATCTTTATCAAAATTCCTATATGTCCGCATCCGTCAAGCTTAGCTGATTCTTCAAGGCTATCGGGGACAGAACTCAGGAAAAATGTTCTTAATATAATCATGTTGAAAGGACTTAGGGCCAATGGAAGTATTATTGACCAAATGGTGTTGTAAAGCTTAAGCTCGAAAATATTTATAAAGTGTGGGATAATTCCGCCATTGAAATAAAGAGTGAATAAAACCAGCAGCAAGAACACCTTCTGACCTCTCAATCCCTTTCTGGAAAGAGCATATGCCAGGCAAATAGTAAGGAACATACCTAGTACAGTAAATGCTACAGTTACTAATACAGTCAGAAGAAGAGATTTAACCATTGAAACATCTCCAATTACACGGCTGTAGGCTTCAAGGGTAAAATCCACAGGTAAAAGTGTTACTTTCATAGTCATTACCGCCTCATTGCTGCTCAAGGATTTTGCAGCAATATGCAGGAATGGTATGATGCTTACCAACACGGCTAATATAAGTATGAAATATATAATTACATCAAAAATCCTGTTTGCAACTTTTGTGTTCATAATGAACCTCCTGAATAAACAAAGTTTTGCCTTACTCCAAATAGATTAGAAAATCCCGCCTTCACCGGCCTTTTTGGAGAAATAGTTTGAGATCAATACCAGTACAAAGCCAACTACCGATTGGAACAAACCTACTGCTGTAGCCAGATTGTATCGGACGGACTGAAGTCCTTCACGATATACATAGGTTGCGATAACATCTGCATTGTCCATAACCATCGCATTGCCCAAGGTGAAAGGCCGGTCAAAGGAGGAACCCATGATTCTTCCTAAATTGATGATTAACAATGCAATAATTGTCGGCCTGATACCCGGAAGCGTTATGTGCCAGATCTTTCTAAGCCTTCCTGCGCCATCAACTACAGCTGCTTCATAAAGTTCACTGTTAATCCCGGTTATTGCTGCAAGGTAGATGATGGTACCCCAGCCGGCGCTTTGCCATATTCCTATAAGATTATATGAGACAACCCACATCAGCTTTTCTGTAAGGAAAGGTACTGCTGTGCCTCCAAGATTGGTTATCAATATATTGATAAGGCCCGTCTCAGGTGACATCAATTGATACATAATACCGGCTATAATAACCCATGAAAGGAAGTAGGGCATATAAAGCAATGTTTGGGATGTTTTCTTAAACCATTTGACTCTAACTTCATTAAGTAAAATCGCCAGAATGATCGGCGCCGGAAAACCGGTAATCAAATCAAGACCATTTAATATGAGAGTATTTCTTAGTACTTTATAAAACTGATTGGATTGAAAAATTTCTTTGAAGATGTCAAAACCAATCCATGGACTTTCTGCAATCGTCATTGGGGGAACGTAGTCTTTAAAAGCAATAATAAGACCATACATAGGCTTATAACTGAATAAGAAAAGAAAAATCATCGGAACAACCAGCAATAAATATAGAGAGAAATCATTCTTTATTGATGATAATGTCTTTCCAATGTTAAAACCTTCCTTTGCCTTGATATTATTTTTTGAAGCATTAGAATAATACATGCCAGACACCTCTTATTTTTTAATCGTTGGTAGCTTGAACCACATCTCCATTATAACTCGGCAAAATTTCTTGTATACAATCACATTAGCTACCGAGTATCATTTTTAGCACTCCTCTAGAAGCCTTATTTATCACGTATTCTGCTATTTAGTGTACTTTTTTCAGTTCATTCGGAATGGAAAACGCCAGACTTTATTAAACTTGCAACTCATAGACCAAGAGATTTGTTAAAGAATGAATAGTCATTTTGATAGTCGATGTCAAAAGTAAAGGTGCAGGCAAAAAGACCCTTTGAATCCAGTTCATTTCTGAAGCTATCATTCAGTGGTGCGGGGTACAGGGACAAGCATTTTAAAGGCATGCTTCAAGTTTTAAATTGTATAGAAAGAAAAGTAGTTTACAAGTAAAGGAATCTATATTTATTATATTCCTCACCATTTCATTTTTTTATTCTGATCCCGTATATCATACTCGCTAGCTCAGATTCCGGAACTCTCCCGGTGTAATCCCCTCATATTTTTTGAAAAAGCGATGGAAGCTTTGGTCATTGTTATAGCCTACCTGGGTAGCGATCTCTATGATATTCATATTGGTTTGCCGGAGGAGTCTTTTTGCTTCCTCAATTCTTAGACCATTGACATAATCGACAACAGACTTTCCTGTCTTTTCCTTTACAATTTTCCGCACATAGGAGTAACTGATTCCAACCTCGTCGGCAATCGCAGTAATGTCAATGTCTTTAATAAAATTCTGATGGATATAGTCGAATACATCCTCCACATTGCTTTTGCCCGAATTCTCGGGAGTTTTTGCAAATTCCAGTATCCCTGAATAAAACCCCTTCAGCCAGGCTTCTATCTCTCCAAGAGTTTCTTTTGTAGAGATCTTCTGATAGATATTGTAGTCATTCCCGAAAATATCACTGACGTTGATGTTTTTATCTACAAGGTATTTTACCGTATTGCCTACAATCTGGATAAATATCTGCAGCATGTTATCCGGAGATAAATAGCTTCTGTTTCTTATATCGGTCACAAGTTCTTGAACAGCTGCAAGGGTTTCCTCCTTGAGGCCCAGGCTAAGATTGTTGAAAATATGTTTTTCGAGGGTATAGGGATAATAATATTTATTGGCTTCCTCATGATTCTCCGTCCAGCGGATGATATTCCCATGGCCATAAACCAATCTTCGCTTTAAAGCTTCCAGTGCTTGATTAAAGGAACTGGTGATATCCTTCCTATTTGCATAAATACCGCCGCAGGCAATGGTAATTGTATTATCAAGGATCTTTGAGATTTCCTTTTGGATCAGTAAAAATTCCTTCTCCAAATTCTCCGATGGTTGTGCGCCGTCTTCTTGTTCCATATTCACAATCAAAACAATCTTATTGGCGTCATAGAGTACGCCTCTACATCTATAGGTTTGGTTCAGAATTTCTTCAGCAACTTTTAGAATCAGCATTTTCATGATATGGTGCTGATCATGAGGATACTTCTCTACAAACTTCTCATACCGGTCAATGGAAATAATCGCACAAAGATAATGGGCATAACAAAAATCCGTAATTTCAAAGGTGTTCTCTTCAATTTCGTCAGCCCCTTCTTTGAGAAGTGTCATTAAGTACTTCTCTTCAAGGGATTTTTTATTCTTTTCCACGATATCCATCAGGGTATCTTCCTGCTGTGAAATCGCCGCAAAAGCCCTTGATAAAAGCGCCATTTCATTTTCGGAATCTTTCAAATCGATCCCTTTTCTTTTCTTTACATTTTGTACTAAGGCATTGATCGGACTGTATAATTTTTTAGAAAGGAAGTAAGAAATAATGATCCCAAGAAGCATAATGGCCGTAATGATAACAATCATTTGCACTCTTAAGGAATAAGCCTTGTCCATTAAATCATCCAGTGAAAATACACCAACATAAATCCAGCCATTCAGGTCCGTCTTGTAGAAAGCAATGATTTCCCTCTTCCCATCTACGGTATCAATGGTATATCCGCTGCTCTGAGAGGAATTCATAACTTTTTTAATATAAGGTTTATCGGAAATGTTTTTCCCAACATTGGATTTATTGGCATGGGTGATTACTTTGCCTGTGCTGTCAATAATGCTGATCGATCCATTGGAAGCATAGTCAAAGTTATTGATTGTTTTGTATAGGGCCTCCTCGCTGATATTTACGACTACAACGCCCTCCTGCCGGAGAGACAAAGCATTCAGCGGGAATAGATAGGTGATCACGTTAACCCCGTCGGCAGAACCGTTCCCAGACTTGATTACCCGGTTTCCCAACCAGATGATGCTGTTTTTCTCCCACTTTTTTTCATCATAGGCTTGAATCCAATCCGTATCAGGAAACTCATTTTTTGCAACAACTCCCTGACTGGACGTAATGATATAATTCGCATTATCAAGATAAAAGTATGCAGAGTGCAATCTGCTGTTGGAATCGGCAGTATCAGTGATTACCGTAGCAAGTTTGTTGACTTCAATAATATCATTCACATTATTTTTCAAGTAATAATAGTCATTCATACCCTGGATTTTATCAAATACCCTGCTGGATGATAGCCGGATGGTCTCCTTTTGGAATGAATCCACCAGGATATCATTCATGTTTTTAATGGTTTGAAGATTTAAGATGAGAGATTTACTGATCTCGTTTTCAGAATATCGGATAATATTGTAATTAAAAATCAACCCGGCAGTTATCAGCGGAATAGCCAGAAACAGTGTAAATGCCAGAAAATACTTTACAAGCATCGGTATACCTTTCATGCTGCCCCTCCATTCCAAGGATCGTATATATAATATTACATCATTTACATAATTTTTAAAACAGCAATCATTGTTATATTTTTAGAAAGTACTGAAACCAGCATAAACGAACCCAGTTTAGAGGGCACCTTTATGCTGGTTTATCTTTACTTCAAGTCATTGAACTGAATATTTTATTTGTTATATGCTCCATTTTCCAACATCTTTATAAATAGCCGTGCTTGATATGCAAGGTTTTTGGAAGCCACTGGGGAGATGGCGTCTTCTTTGGATTTCATTTCGATTTGGTCCAAATACTTCTCCATAAACTTCGCTGCATCCTTGGTCGACCCTTTTTCCAAGTGGTGTCCGGCCTGCTTCAACGTATTTCCCAGTTGATTTGCAATTGGCCCTTTCAACTCGCCGGCTGCTTCATAATCATCCATCAGCTTCTGAATCACAGAAATCATTTTAGGTATTGATATATTGGGAACAGGGACATCCTTCCAATCAATATCTGATGCAAAGTAGAAGCTTGTATAAGTCGGTTGATTATAGCAGGTGCTTTGTCTTGCCACCTCTGCTCTATACTGAACATCATGCATTAAGGTATAGAGTTTTCGATCCGTGACCACTGTACTGAGATAAATACGAACAGCAGAACTGTCTGCAGTTCTAACAAGGAGTTCTTCTCTCCAGTCGCCAAAAATGTCCGCAACCAGACTAGGGTTCCCCTTTGTACCATTATTTGTTTTTGTGCCAGTCGCAGTAAGTACAGCACCTTTATTAAAGTCCACAATGGTAGGTGTTACATCTTGTGCACCGTCAACAATTTGTGTTGTCATATCTGCAGCCCATTTGATATTCATATTTGTACCTGGCGCTTTAATTGGGAGAAGATTGCCATCGGCTGAATAAACTGATCCCCCGACAGATGCCGGCATTGATGCCCAGTTTTCCAGGCCGCGGACATTAGGATCGATATCTCCTATCATGCCGCGCCCAGTATCTTTTCCTGTATAAACACCAAACAACACTTTTCCTGTTTTTGCATCCCGCATGCTGAATCCATAGGGAGCACCGGTAGCACCCTCATGTACCATAAAAATCTCAAGACCGGGATGATTCGGATCAATATCCGTTACATGTATAGCATCTCCGTGTCCAAGTCTGGCAATAGTGCCGGGGGCTGCGCTGCCTTCAGGCATTTTATCCATGGAACTGTATAATAGCTTACCATCATGGTCGATGGTTGCTGACCCATAGACGATTTCATGTTTTCCATCGCCATCAACATCAGCCATACTCAGAGAATGTGCACCCTGCGTAGTGATTGTCTTAAACTCAGGATCTGTTCCGTCTCGTCCGTGAGGGCCATCGTTGAAAGGATTGGTCATGGTAGTCCAGCCGCTGTCTACATACCAGAATTCATTCAGATTCTTTCCATCCCAACTGTAAGAAACTATCGTAGCTCTAGTATAATACCCCCGGGCAAACACAGCATAGGGTTTCTTGCCGTCCAAATAAGCAACGCCGGAAAGGAAACGGTCTACACGGTTCCCCGGTTCAATCCTTGCCATTGCATAGTCCCCCCACATGAGACCATCGTCATGACGTCCAGGCTTGTAATGGATAGTCTGAAGTTCATCTCCTGTGGCGCCGTTAAATACGGTCAGGTATTCCGGTCCCTTCACAATAAAGCCTTCAAACTCTCTGAGCAGATTCTTTGAACTTCTCTTCTTGGCATAGTCATCGATAAAGTAGGTTGCCAGACTCTCAGCATCCGCCTTGGAGAGTGGGTAGCTGTATTTCTTTTCTATTCCAAAGCACTCTTCCAGAGTTTTGGGCCAATGTCCGTTGAGGACCTCTTCATGCTTATCCCAATTCATAAACAATTCCACGACATGATTAAAATAATCTTTACTGCTCATCCTGTAATCGTCCGAGTGACTATAGCCTGCAGCGATATCTTCCTTTGGCATGGTGATATACTTTTCTTCGGCAGCGCTTCCATCCTTGTTATACTTTGTGATCTTTGTGCCCGGAGCAGTTTTAAACATAGATTCTGCTTTTCCGTCTCCATCAAAATCATAAACCAGGAATTGGGTATAGTGAGCACCAGCCCTGATATTTACACCCAGGTCGATTCTATAAAGAAGGGTCCCATCCAACTTATAACAGTCGATATAGACTTGACCCGTATACCCTCTTTGGGATACATCCTTTGAATTGGACGGATCCCATTTTACAAAGTATTCATACCGTCCGTCTCCATCCACATCCCCGACACTCATATCATTTGCCGAATATGTATAGGCTTCACCTTTGGGCGTTACACCGCCCGCCGGCTTCTTTAGAGGTAAATCATAATAATTATTGTTCCATGGAGTTACAGTTGAGCTTTGATCCACTTCCTCATCATTTTTCACAGCACACACATAATACTTACATGTGCCCGGCACACCTTTATCCAGGTAATTTGTGCTGTCTTCAACTGTCGCAATTTTTTTCCCGTCTCTGTATATATTAAAAGTGACACCGGTCATACCTTTATCAGAATAACCATCGACTTCGTTTGCAAGCAGCCTCCAACTGAGAAAATTCCCTTCAAGTGTCACAGCCGCCGCCAAGCCCCTATCCAAATACTCCAATTGTACGGTAGATCCGCTTACGTTCCTTGGGTTTCCTTTTTTCGGCTTGTCCTTCTTATCATGGACTGATTCTGCTCCATTTACAGAAGAAGGCTCTTTTGTATTCGCAGCGGATACAGTGACAACATTTGAAATAAGCATTGCCGCAGTTAATGTAAGGATGAGTGCCTTTTTTGCCAAAGAGTTTTTAATTAATGACATGTCCTTTTTCCCTCCTTATACTTTTTAAGTACACTTCTCAAAAAGACTCGAGTTTCCTTGAAACTAATTTCATGTAGCTTAAAAACCACTCAAATCGATCACCTCTTCATGGAATTTTTTAACATATGACTCATACCCCCATTATAACTTTTGACACCTTTTTGTATACAGTCACATTCGCTACCGAGCATCATTTTCAACACTTCCATAAACTCCATGTATATCGGACATCGTACGAATTTCTATACTTTTACCGATGGACTTATCAAAGATTGGATATACTTTCTTAAAAACTTCCATGATACATGTTGAATTTATCGTTATTGAAAATATCCATTTCAATAGTCATTACTAAAAGTGATGGTACCATTTGAGTTTTGGATAGGTTATAGTTTTTTATGGCATTATTAAGGAGCCAGAATAACTAAAAGGGCTTATACGTTCGTACAACATAAAGGAGCAAATATATGATTCACTTTGGAGGATGTAAAGGTATACAACAAAAACTTATCAACTTTTCAGTACTGCATTTCTTATTTGGAATGGTACTGGCCTGTTATTTACCCTTCTTTGTCGTCTATCTGCTGGACAGAAAAATTGATAATACAACCATCGGAAACATCCTAATGATAAACTCCCTTGTCTCCGTATTTGCACAGATTCTCTGGGGTATCATCAGTGATAGAATTGGATCTATTCAAAGGGTTTTCATCAGCTGCCTGACATGTACAATTTTGCTAAATCTCTTGCTGCCATTTACCCATCAAGCCCGGATACTGATCATCCTGCTCCCGATGATCACATTCTTTTTGATTCCATTGATTCCCTTATTGGACAGCTGGACGTTGAAAGGGATAAAAAAAGGCAGCAGTCAATCATACGGATCCATAAGACTGTGGAATTCCATAGGTTATACTGTTACTGCAGTTTTTGCAGGTAAATTAGTTAGTAGTACTTCAATAAACTCAGTGTTTTTCTTATTCAGTATTCTTGGCTGCATGATTATTTTTATCGGTTTTAAGCTTAAAATTGTCGATTCCCATGAAGAAGCAAGTCAAAAAGCCCGTCTTTCAAGCCTGACAGATATAAAGAAATTGTTGAAGAACTATCAATATGTTACTTTTTTATTTTCCTGCTGCATACTTTATATCGCAGTCTCTCCCCTATTCAGCTTTATTCCTGAACTGATGAATCAATCGGGAGGCAACGAAGGATTGTATGGAATTGCAGTTGCCGTAAGCGCAATCAGTGAAGTACCAATCTTCTATCTTTCATTGAAAATCATTAACAAATTCAAAATACACCATTTAATTGCCGCCGCATTCGCTTTCTATGCACTGCGAATGCTGATTCTGTCCTCTGCTTCATCCCCACAGATTATTATAATTTCACAGTGCATGCAAAGCATAACCTATAGTTTATTTCTGATAGGAAGTGTACACTATATCGATTCTTTGGCTCCAAAAGAATTAAAAGCGACGGCTTTGTCGCTAGGATCCTCAGTGTATGGAGGTTTAGGCGGAATTATCGGCAACTATTTTGCAGGCAGGTTGATTGATATAGCTGGGATTTTTAGCGCCTATAGAGCAGGTTCCTTCATTTGTTTTTCTGCTCTTGTTTTGTTTATACTATTCCTTTGGTTAGGAAGATGTCTCAATGGAAAACAAGATAAGATACAGACAGGTTTTGAAGCATAGAATGAATATCCGAAATTAACCTTTCAATGACCTGAATAACCTATTCCATAGATAAGCGTATATGTAATTTCTCCTTTATTTTTCCCCGAAAAAATTCGAAAGCATCGAATCTAAATAATTCGATGCTGCTACCAGATTGTATTTTAGAACTTGTCACTTTATCCTCTACTTATGCCATCGCTGTTTTTGGATATTTAAATTCTTTATTGTCAAAACTCAAAGAAGATCTTACAAAGAATGTATCCTCAGAATCCAGCGGCGATGTTGAAGTATTGATTTCCAGCAGATCCGGGGTAAATTCAAAAATAATCTGGCGCACGTTTTCCGCCGGTATTTTAGAAATAAGCCGATGAAAATCAATCTTTTCCTTACTAATGATGTCGTATAGATGAATGATGCCGTTTTCTTCGTGATAAACCAATATCACATCGGCCTCCTTGACATAGTAGTAGCAATCCGGAATACCTACCAGAGCATAAAATAATTGAATAGCCTCACAATTCTCTACACCCAAAACCTTCGAAATGCTACTGCGTTGTAAAACCAGCCTTTCAATAATCTTAAAATCCTCTTCGGATTCAGGATCAAGCTTCCTCACACCTGCTATTGAAGGGTTTTGTATGCAGCATTTTATTGTAAACTGCGTCTCCCTCACCGGTTTAAACCCAAATTTGGGGTAAAAGTCCAGTACATCCTTGTTTGCCATCAGATAAATGATTTCATACTCCGTCTCATATTGTTCCAAGACCAAATTCATCAACTTTTTTGACAAGCCATTATTTCTATACTCCGGATGGGTCATTACAGTTCCGATTTGAAGCGCTTTTCTTCTCTCTCCATCCAGAATCAAGTCCATTATATTGATAGAAACATTAGCAACAATTTTGTCCCCATCCGTATAAGAATATGGGATATATCGGTCATTCCAGCAGCCTTTTTCGTACCATGGCTTGAAGTCGATTCCAAAGACCTGCAGCGCAAGCTGCATAAAACTTTCCCTCAGCGTTTGATTGTCTTTATAGTTGCTTACAAATTTCATATTATCCATCCTGTTTTTCCCTTGATTTTATTGTTTCTACTATATTTCTTCTGTACCGCTGCCGTCAAGAGAACAAATAACTTTATTCAGTTTTTCTTTACCTTTGGTTCTATACTCACGCTGCCATACTCCAAATAATCCATAAAGCTTTTATGAACTAAGAAAGCAAAACATCCTGTTCTGAGAGAATAACCGGTATACATAAACGAAGCATAGAACAGGACTTCGATTCTTCCGACCCCACTCTATGCTTCGTTTTTTTAACTGTTATGATACGGCTTCCATGGACTGAGCATCCAGTTCCTTTAAAATGCTCTTCAGCTCGTTCATTTCATAAGCGTTCAAGGTGATTCCCTTCTTCATTTTCACATGATTTTCATCCCATTCACGAATATCCAGCTTGGGTTTTCTGTCATTCCAGCTCACCAGATTGACTTCCTTCCTCCAGCCTTCCTTTCCTTCACCGATTACTCCGAAATTCCTCACAATTGAAAATTTTAAGTCCGACATGTTGACCTCCTAAGTAGTCGAAATTCGTTTGAATTTCCATATTTTTACTTTATTATATAAGAACACTTGTTCGATGTCAATATAGTCTATATTTCCTCATTAATCGCATAAACTCAGTCCTCAACCTCCTGAATTGTCGGCATTCTCCAGTTGATCCAAAGAATATCCAAAAGGGAAATATATAATAATTTTATTCATTGGTTATTAGAATTCTATAGTATTTTTTTTAATACATTGATATAATATAGCTAGATTACAAACACAAAATAACGGCGTAATCCTTGTACCCTTTGAATTGATTGTACCATCGCATCGTACCGGCTTCTTGAGTTGCTCCATTGTGATATATTTTTAACAAACCCATTGAAGACTTTATGATTATGTGATATATTATATCCTGTTTGATTCTTTTATGTTAACTAACAAACTCCGGTAATTGCTTCATATTTTATTTGGCTTAAATAGAAAGTCCGCATCTGGCTTTTACTTTACAGTTTTTTGAACAGCACCAGAGAAAATTCAATATTCTTCAATTTTTGTTCTAACGCTATTATTTTAGGCAGTAAACTACTATGTCCACAGGGATTTGATATTTCCGCACTGTTTTGATCTATGTTGACTTTGGTGCCGGAACAATCATAACTGGATAATTAATTGTATACAAAAACTGATAAACACAAAAAAGTAAACATAATATTTATTTCTTGGGACAAAGTGGAACCTTCGATTTACTCTAAAAATTCTGTTAAAATAAAAACAATTTTGGGTAAATATGCAACAAATGATGAATTGAACCACACTCCTGATTATTAAAGCAATTCACCAGGTTCAAGCAATATTATTTGAAGCTTTATTCAATATTCTGTTTATCGTCAAAGGGTTGTGCCTGGAGTATGGACCACAAGGATTCCACCATCCGCTAGTCAATATAAAAGAACTCGAGGAGCTGTCAACGCCTCGTTTTTATGGGTACTCTCACAGAGAAATACCCGAATAAATTATTTTGGTTGTATTGGGGGAAAAAACATGACTAAAAGGATCGTAATTGTCGGTGCCGGTTATGCCGGGATCGAGGCTGCGCTTACGCTCAACAAGATGAAAAAGAAGGATGACGTAGAAATTACCCTGATAGACAGGAACAACTATCATACCCTTCTTACAGAGCTTCACGAAGTCGCAGGAAACCGAGTTTCCGAAGAGGCAATCCGTATTCCCTTGAATCGCATTTTTGGGTTTACTGATGTCAGTGTCGTCTGCGATGAAATCTCTACCTTTGATTTAGAAAATAACAGAGTGTTGTCAGCCACTCGTGAATACAAATATGACTACTTGATCATGGGAATGGGCAGCACGCCTAACTTTTTCGGCATTCCTGGGCTGAAAGAAAACGGATTTACCCTCTGGTCTTTTGAGGATGCAGTCAGAATTCGTGAACACATTAAAAAATGCTTTATCCTCGCTGCTCAGGAAAAGGATGATGCAAAGCGCAAGAGACTGCTTACTTTTGCCGTAGGTGGAGCTGGATTTACCGGAGTTGAAATGATCGGTGAACTTGCCCACTGGACAAAAGACCTGGCAAAAGAGCATAAAATCAGTCATAAGGAAGTTCGTCTTCTGATCGTAGATATGCTTCCTCGAGTGTTAAATGTCCTTTCGGAGAAAAATTCCCGTACTTCTCACCAGTATATGGAGAAGAAACTTGGAATTGAAATTCTGTTGAATACGGCAATAAAGGAAGTTACTGCCGATGGCTTCTCAACGGGAAACAGCTTTATCCCTACCAGCACCTTGATATGGGCTGCTGGAATAAGATCTTCCGAGGCGGTTGACGGCACTACGCTTGAAACTGTCGGACGCACCAAAAGACTGAAGGTGGATGAGTACTGCCGTACGAAATACAACAATGTTTATGCTGTGGGTGACGTGGTTGCATGTATGGATAACGAATGCAAGGAGTACCCGGCCATGGTTGAGAACGCGATTCAAACCGCCCATGGTGTAGCAAAGAACATCATCCATGACATCAAAGGCAAGGAGCAGGAAAAAATCGTTGTCAATATGCACGGAACCATGGTTTGCATCGGAAACTTTTTTGCTGTTTCGGAAATCATGGGAAAGATTTTACCAGTTTGGCTTTCAATCATCATGAAGTTCTTGGTGAATATTCATTACTTATGGGAAATTACCGGCTTCTGGGGTGTAGCAAAATACCTCTATCACGAACTCCTCGAACGCCGTCAGCGCAAGCTGTTTTTAGAAAAGCACTGGTCAACAAGAATGCAAGCATGGTGGCTCGCACCCCTTAGAGTATTCTTAGGTGTCATCTGGCTCTATGAAGGCATCAAGAAGGTTTCCGAAGGCTGGTTTACATCACCGAAGCTTGCTGCCTTCCTCGGTATGGGTTCCGATGCTACTTCCTCTGCTTCTACTTCAGGCGCATTTGTTTCAAGACTGGATGAACTGTTTAAATTGGATTTAGGCATCTTCAACTTTATGATCGGACAGCAAAGCAAGCTGGTTGAAGGCAACGTGATTTCAGCAGATACCTTTGCAAAAGTTGAAATTCTTCATATCGGTAATTTTAACCTTGTTCCCTGGTTCCTGGAAAATATAGTTCTGGCAAGTGGTGCAACAGCGATGTTCTTCCAGGTGCTGGTGGTTATTCTTGAGGTTCTGATCGGTCTTATGCTGATCGGCGGAGCATTTTCCTTCATAGCTTCGGTAATTTCTCTGGCGCTGATGACAATGTTCCTTACCTCCACCGGTATCTATGAAAAAACCTGGTGGATGCTGTTCGCTTCCATCGCAACCATGGGAGGTTCCGGACGTGCCTTCGGTCTGGATTATTACTTGATCCCTTACCTGAACAATGCTTGGGAGTATTTCTGGAAGAACAAAAAACTGAAACTGTTCTTCAAAGGAAGTCTGCAAAGACCTGAATAATCGGGCAAGAAAGCTTTATCCTGGGTTGTAATCCCAAAAGGGAGTTACATCATAAAAAAACACTTTGAGAGGAGAAAGAAACAATGAAGAAATTAATCGCTGTAACCCTTGGTGTTATGCTGCTTGCGGGATGTGGTGCCTCAGCAGGCGGAGTTAAAACCGGTCTTGGACATACGGTATCCATCAAGAAGTCAACCGATGCTACTGCAGAAAAAGGTGCATTTGCACAGGTTGATACTGTAATGGCTGCTGCATCCTTTGACGCAAAGGGAAAAATTCTAAGCGTATCCATCGATAACGCTCAAACCAAAGTAGATTTTGAAAAAGACGGTAAAGTAAAGTCCGATAAGAATGCAAAACCTAAGACCAAGAAAGAACTTGGCAAAGATTATGGAATGATCAAAGCTTCCAAGATCGGAAAAGAATGGTTCGAACAGGCTGAAGCCCTTGAAAAATGGATGATCGGGAAAACAGTAGACGAAGTAAAATCCATGAAGGTAAAAAAAGTTGACGATGCTCATCCAAACGTTCCTGATGTAGCTGACCTTACTTCTAAAGTTACAATTTCTATTGAAGATTATGTATTTGCAGTAGAAGAAGCTTTCAAAAACGCAAAGTAATCCTTAGCGCTTACTTCACCGAAACCCCTCCCCATCGGAGGGGTTTCGATATTTTTTAGAGCTTAAATATCTTCGATATGCTTTTTTAGCATCACCAACGACTTTATTATTGATAAAAAGTATTATATAATTCTTCGAGGACAACACTATTTTGGGGTGATTTTTTTGAAAAAACTAGTAGCTTTGGTAACAGCCGTCCTCCTCCTTATAACCGGCTGTTCTGCCGGAGCCAAAACGAGCAGCAAATACAGCAAATATACCTACGAGTTCCTTGGTGCCTTCGATACCATGATCCAATTTATGGGCTATGCTGAGAATGAAAAGCAGTTTGAAGACATGTCCCGAAAAGGCCAAACTCGCTTTGAGGAACTTCACAAGCTTTATGACATATATAATACCTATGAGGGTATCAACAACGTCAAAACCATTAATGACAATGCCGGTATAAAACCGGTTGAAGTAAAGCAGGAACTGATTGATGTCATTCTTTTTTCTAAAGACTGGTATAAAAAGACCGGAAGCAAGATCAATATTGCTTTGGGACCGGTGCTGTCCATATGGCACGACTACCGTGAGAAGGGTAAGGAAAACCCTGCTGAAGCCAAACTTCCGGATCTTGAAATTTTAAAAAGGGCTGCCTTAAAAACGGATCTCGATAAGGTTGCGATAGATACCGCCAAAAGGACCGTTTTTCTTAGTGAAGCCGGTATGAGACTGGATTTGGGCGCTGTTGCCAAGGGATATGCAACGGAGCTTGTGGCAAAAGAGCTGATGAAGGCTGGCTATACCTCCTTTATAATAAACAGCGGAGGAAATGTCCGAGTCGTGGGAGCGCCAAGGGATGGAACCCGCAGCAAATGGGGCATTGGTATCCAGGACCCCAACACCAGCACAGGAATCCATTCGGATACCAATCTTGAAACTGTTTTTATGACGGATGCCTCTCTCGTAACCAGCGGCGATTATCAGCGTTACTATGAAGTGAATGGTCAAAGGATTCATCATATTATTGATCCTGTTACACTCATGCCGCCTTACTATTACCGTTCCGTTACGATCATGACAAAGGATTCGGGAGTAGCTGACTTTATTGATACTGCAGCGTTTATTCTACCTTATGAACAAAGCAGAGCCCTCATTGAAAGCATCGAAGGAATTGATGCTTTATGGGTGATGCCGGATGGAAGCATTCGAGTGACCGACAACATGAAAAAGATGTTGAAGAATCTGGGCGGAGCATCCAGCAAATAAGGAATGGAGGAATCTATTATGAGGAAAACGATAGACCGGCTTACAAGCTTTAAAATGGAAAAGGGCTGGATGTGGCTGCTTTACCTCGATATCATTCTGCCGCTTCTGCTTTTTATCCCCGCCTATTTCCTTTCCGGCTCCGGCCTAGGAGCTTCACTGGCACGTTTGTTTCATTCCTATACTCTCTATATCTCCAGTCCGATTCCTGACCTGGCCAGCTTAACAGGGATCCTGGGAATGCTAATCCATATCGGTGCCATTTTATATGGGTTGAAAAAGAAGGACTGGAATGATGTTTTTCTTTCTTTAGGAATCTCGATTCTGGCGTTTTTATATATCTTCTTTGAAATCAACTACCGATTGTCCTATATGCTCAAGTTTACCGCATAAGTATCTATGGCTCCCTTCCGCTTTGGAAAGGAGCCATTTTTAATTTACTGTTTTTTTAAATTTTGAATATGGAGATCGCACTTCCCAATTCTCCGGACATGTTGTTCAAATCACCTGCAAGCTTGGTCAAAACTTCCGAGTGAGCAGTTTGCTCCTGGGTATTGGCGGCAACCTCTTCAGAAGTCGCTGCAGTCTCCTCGGAAATAGCGGAAATACTTTCGATCTTTTCCAGGGTCTTCTCTTTAGATTCCACCATCGCGTTGACAGAAGCCTCCATATTCTGAATATTCCCAAGAATTCCTTCCATGGTCTTGAATATGGTTTCAAAAGCCGAATCTGTTTTCTTTACTGCATCCATCTGTTCAAGAATGATGGTATTGCTGTTGTTGGCTGCGCTCACTGTCATCTCTGTCTTTTTCTGAATATCCGTAATGATATTGCTGATAGTGATAGAAGCATCTTTCGACTGATCCGCCAGCTTTTTTACCTCTTCAGCAACCACCGAGAACCCTTTCCCTGCTTCGCCTGCTCTTGCAGCTTCTATCGCCGCATTCAGGGATAACAGGTTTGTTTGTTCTGCAATTCCAACGATTACCTTGACGATTTTCTTTATTTCCTTCATATCCGAGTTCAGGTTGTTGATATCCTGAACAATATGTTCCGATACTGAGCTGGTTTCCATTGCTTTCTCATTCAGCAGTTTAACCACGGAAGCTGCTTCTGTACTAAGTTTCCGGGTATCAAGAATTACTTCGGATATCCGGTTCATATCGCTGCTCACTTTGTTGATCCCGTCCGCAAGGGTATTGGTATTATCCACCACCTCGGATATTTCCTCTGCCTGACTTGAAGCACTTCTTGCGACCTCCTGAATGGTAATGGTGACTTCTTCAGAAGCCTTATGGGTTTTTTCAGAGGTAGTTGCAATTTCCCCGGCACAGGACATGACTCCTGTTGAAGCGTTTTGAACCTTGGTTATCAGGCCGCGCATGTTTTCAATCATTTCATTGAAACGTTCCGCTACATATCCGATTTCATCCTTACTTCTGTCGTCCATAAAAGCTTTCAGGTTGCCGGAGCTTGCTTCTTTCATAGCTTTTGTCAGCTTATCCAACGGTGTAGATATACTTTTGGATATGACGTAGGAGAACAGCAATGCAATAGAGCAGCATAAAACAATAATCAGCAGCGTGGTATTCCGAATATCATTTGCCTCTCTATTCAGGTATGAAAACGGTACGGCACTGACAATATACCATCCTGTTTTTTCATCATTATAGGAAGAAATCAAATCGTCCTTAAACGAAAAAACCGGTTGTTTTTTCGCTTTGCTTTCACTCAATTTCTTAATTAATTCCTTATCCTTATAGTCTGCACCCACTTTTAAAGCTTTATTATTTGCTGCAAAAATCTTATCATTCGAATCCAATATAAAAAGTTCAGATCCTTCTCCTAATTTGGAAGCAGCTTCTTTAAAAATATTTGAAAAATATTCCGGTCTGATTCCAATAACCATGTAGCCAATAGTATCTGATGTCTTAATATTCTTAATCTGTCGACTCACGATGACGACCTTATCCCCTTGGGCAACCGAGCCGGTATCCCAGACAACCTGCCCGTCTTTTTCTTTCGCCTTCGCCTTGATTTGATCAATATCTACAATTTGCATATTCGGTCCCCAAGAATTATAAACATTCTTTTCGCCGTTTTCAAAGAAAATACTCACTTCAAACATTTCAATTTTCTTAGCAGCTTCTGTAAATACCCGATTGTTGAGCTCTCTCAGCTTTTCAAATCTGTCAAAGTCCTCCATGGTATCCAGGTGAGCCAGGGTATTCTGCATTAAATCGGAAAAACACAAATCATAGCTATAATCCTCAATTGCCTTTTTATTAAACCCGATCACTTTACCAATATCGTCAATAACAATTTCCGAATACGCGCTGATTTTAGTTTCAATAGCACTCTTCGATTTATTGTAGGACAAACTTCCTATGATCAGAAAGGGAACTAAAGACACCAGCAGGAAGCTGCCGATCAGTCTGTATTTGATGGGGATGCTTCGCAGCTTTGAAAAACGGTCTGCCAGTTTTCCGAGGCCCTCGAATCTGTTCTTTACCTTTGCATTATCCAGTTTCAAAAGATTTTTCATATTCATTTTAATCATTCTGATCCCCCCAGGTAATAGGTATCGTTAAGCTTGAAAATAAATTAAACAGTCGTCGAATTGGTTAACATAATATTGGGAAATAGCAATAACAAGACTCTTTTTTTAAAAAATAGGTGTCAATTTGAAACTTCTGAATTGAATATGCTCGTGAACCAATGACTTTTCTAAAATACTCTGATTGGTTCATTGGGAATTTAAGTAGTATTCAATGAAATTATTGTACCATATTCATCGTCTTTTGAAAATAGGTGGAAGAAAAATATAATATTTTGTCGTTTAATGTCGAATTTGCTATTTGTTCCACAACTAGCTCTATGAGGAAATAAATACTATGTTCATTGAGGAAAGCCGTATTTAAAAACCAATTGCTTTATCCGTTCTATCTTTATACCACTAAGACTTGAACCGCAAATCAAATCCTTGCCAATCGACTAAGAAAACCGCAGCTGTGCAATACAAAAGGCTCCCTCCCAGCCAGGAAAGAGCCTTTGATTGATTAATAACTAATTGATTTTAAAAATAGCGATTGCATTTCCTAGTTCCCTGGACATATCATTCAAGTCGCCTGCGAGCTTGGTTAAAACTTCCGAGTAAGCCGTTTGCTCCTGGGTATTGGCTGAAACCTCTTCTGAAGTCGCTGCAGTCTCCTCTGAAACTGCCGAAATGCTTTCAATCTTTTCCAAAGTCTTTTCCTTGGAGGCTACCATTTCATTGACAGACCCCTCCATATTCTTAATATTCCCCAGAACCCCTTCCAGCGTCTTAAAGATGGTTTCAAAAGCCAAATCCGTTTTTTTCACAGCATCCATCTGCTCTAAAATGATGGTATTGCTGTTATTTGCTGCACTTACTGTCATCTCCGTCTTTTTCTGGATATCCGTAATGATATTGCTGATGGTAATGGATGCATCTTTGGATTGATCTGCGAGTTTCTTGACTTCTTCTGCTACAACAGAGAACCCTTTTCCGGCCGAACCTGCCCTGGCAGCTTCAATGGCTGCATTCAAAGCCAGCAAATTGGTTTGCTCTGCGATTCCAACGATCACCTTAACGATTTTCTTGATTTCCTTCATTTCCGAGTTCAGATTATTGATATCCTGTACGATGTGTTCTGATACCGAACTGGTTTCCAAGGCCTTCCTGTTCAGCAGTTTCACCACAGAAGCAGCTTCGGTACTAAGCTTTTTGGTATCCAGGATGACTTCGGAAATCCGGTTCATATCACTGCTCACTTTGTTGATCCCATCCGCAAGGATATTGGTATTCTCAACCACCTCGGAAACCTCTTCAGCCTGGCTTGAAGCACCTTTGGCCACTTCCTGGATGGTATTGGCAACTTCTTCCGAAGCTTTATAGGTCTTTTCCGAAGTAGCCGCAATCTCCTCTGCACAGGATAAGACACTTGAAGATGCATTTTGAACTTTGGTAATGAGATTGCGCATATTCCCAATCATCCCATTGAAACGTTCCGCCACATAACCGATTTCATCCTTGCTGTTGTCCTGGATGGTCACTGTAAGGTCTCCGCTGCTGGTATCCTTCATGGCCTTCACAAGTTTCCCCAATGGTGTTGAAATGCTCTTTGAAATCGCATAAGATACTACAATCGCGATTATACAGCATGCTAGAATGATAATGATGGTTGCTTTTCTTATGTCATCCGCTTCTCTGTTAAGGTACGAAAATGGCACTGTGCTGACGATGTTCCAACCTGTCTTTTCATCATTGGAATAGGTGACCATATTTCCTTTGTAGGAGAAAATCTGCTGTTTGTTTTTTACGCTTTCAGAAAGCACCTTGACGAACTCTTTGTCAGGGTATTCCATCCCTGGTTTCAAGGCTTTATTCCTTGACGAAACAATCTTGCCGTCCGTATTCAATATAAATATTTCAGTTCCGGCTCCCAGATTTGTATCCTTAAATATATTTGAATAGTATTCAGGAGTAATCGCCATCAGCATGAATCCGATGGAGCCGGCAGATCCCCTGGCATTTTGAATCTCTCTGCTCATGATAAGAATCGGAACGCCATTCTGGTCCGAACCCAAATCCCAGGAAATCTTTCCCGCATTTTTCTTTGCGATGGCCTTATAAGGCTCGATATCCACCAGAGCCGCTTTTTCTCCGCCAACTTTATACGTATACTTTTCTCCGTTATTAAAATAGATGCCAATTTCATAGAGTTCCTTTTTCTTTAATGCTTCCGGCGATACTCTCCGATCCAGTTCTTTCATCTTCTCTTGTTTATCATAATCATCCATTTGATCCATTTTCGCCAAAGTATCCTGGATCAGGTCCGAAAAAACAATATCCGTGCTGAAGCCTTCCATGGCTTCCTTGTTAAACCGGACGATTTTACCGATATCATTCATGACTACCGCAGAATAAGTACTGATTTTTGATTGAATTGCACTTTTGGACTTGTTATAGGATAAGCTTCCAATGATGAGGAATGGAACCAGTGAAATCAACAGGAAGCTGCCAATGAGCCTGTATTTGATTTTAATGTTTCTAAGGTGAGTTATCTGGTTCAATACTCCACTGACCTTATCCGATCCTCCTAGAATCTTGTTTTTGTCTAGTTTCAAGAAACGTTTCATGTCAATTTTCATCATTACTTCTCTCCCCCTAAGCTTTGATTTGATCAAAATTTTATGGTAGTACGGATACAATAACATTTAAGAGGCTTTCAACCATATGAAAACAAATTAAAAAGAAATGAGGAATCTTCAGGATCGTGCAATTCAATATTTAGTTTTCGAATATCTGAGAAGTATCGACTCGCTGAATTAATAGACTTTTTTGTGTGTCCCGCTGATTTCAAGTGCTAGATAATATTTTTGCAAGAAAATTACTTACTAATATTATATCATAGAACCATATTTATGCAATGAAGAAGTAAAAATTTTGTAGAATTTAGTAAAATAAGCACAAGATATTTGTCGTTTTTTGTATATAAAAAAGAGAAGGAGCAACTCCTTCTCTTCTTATTGATCTAATATTATTTAAAATAATTAACTCCTGCTTCAAAAAGTTTTTGGTCCTTTTCCCCAGGTACGTTTTTGGCTACATAGGTGCCTATTCTTTCCGAGTGCCCCATTTTCCCCAACACTCTTCCATCGGGGCTTGTAATCCCCTCAATGGCCTGAACGGAACCATTGGGGTTAAAGCGGATATCATAAGTCGGATTCCCAGTAAGATCTACATACTGTGTTGCAATCTGGCCGCTCTTCTCCAGCGTCTCCAGCACCTTTTCACTGGCAACAAATCTGCCTTCCCCATGAGAAATAGCAATGGTATGCATTTCTCCCAGCTTGACGTTGTTGAACCACGGCGATAGTGTGGAAGTTACTTTCGTCTGTACCATGCTGGAAGCATGACGGCCTATGGTATTGAAAGTCAGCGTCGGACACTCTTCCGTCATATCACAGATCTCTCCATAAGGCACCAGCCCGAGTTTGATCAGTGCCTGGAATCCGTTGCATATTCCAAGCATCAATCCGTCTCTTTGCTTCAACAGTCTCATGACCGCTTCCTTGACATACGGATTTCTGAATACAGTTGCAATAAATTTTCCGGAACCTTCGGGTTCGTCCCCTGCACTGAAGCCACCAGGAATCATAATGATCTGTGCATTGTTGATTTTTTCAACCATTCGATCAATCGATTGATCGATCTGTTTTGACGTCATATTCTTGACGACAAGCACATCTGCTTCTCCTCCGGCTCTTTCAAAAGCTTTCGCTGTGTCATATTCACAGTTTGTTCCTGGGAATACTGGAATAAATACTTTAGGTTTTGCCAGACTGATTCCGGATTTTATTCTTCTTGCAGCATCATAAGAATACTGTTTGGGCGTTCCGGTGATTACTTCTGTTTTAGTGGGGAAAATCTTTTCAAGCGGTTCTTCCCATTTTTCAACGGCAGTATTCAAGCCAATCTGTACGCCATTTACAGAAATAATCTGAGCCTTTTGCGTGCTTCCCAGCAGTTTGTATTTCACTCCGCCAAGAAGTTTGCCGATATCTTCTCCCTCCGGTAATTCAAGGATCATAGAGCCATAATCCGGGGTAAACAGGTCCCGCGGAGCCACGGTTCCATTAAAGGCCATCCCGATTCTGTTTCCAAAGCACATCTTGCTGACAGCTTCCGCAATACCGCCTGTTCTTATGGTATGGGCTGCCAGAACTTTCCCCTGGCTCATCAATTCAAATATCTTGGAATAATTTTTGTCCAGCTGTTTGAAATCAGGTATTTCATTTTCATCCCGTTCCAAGGGAATCAAGATCACATTGCTTCCTACTTTTTTGAACTCCGTAGACACCACGTTTTTCACATCGGTGATGCCTACTGCAAAGGATACCAGCGTCGGAGGAACTGTCATATCCTTAAACGTACCGGACATACTGTCCTTTCCGCCAATGGCGGGGATTCCGAGCTTAAGCTGAGCGTAATATGCTCCCAGCAGCGCACTAAAAGGTTTTCCCCATTTGACTGCATCTTTACCGAGCTTTTCAAAATACTCCTGAAGCGTCAGTCTCACTTTTTTATAGTCTCCACCCATGGCTACAATCTTCGCAACCGATTCAACAATCGCGTAGACGGATCCGTGGAATGTGCTCCATTTTGAAATCAACGGATTATATCCATAAGTCATCAGCGTTCCAGTCCGCGTATCCCCTTCCAATACAGGAAGCTTCGCTGCCATTCCCTCTGCCGGACTAAGCTGATACTTTCCTCCGAAAGGCATTAATACAGAGCCGGCACCGATGGTGCTGTCGAATCTCTCAACCAATCCCTTCTGACTGCACACATTGAGCCTTTGAAGATTCTTTAACCATGCAGTTTCGATTTTGCTTAAATTCTGCTCAATTTCTGCCGGCAGCTGTTTAAAGAAACTTTCCTGAGAGCTTGGCTGGCTAACAATAACCTCAGTGTTCTGTTTTACGCCGTTTGTGTTCAGGAAATCCCTGCTGATGTCGACGATTACTTTGCCTCTCCAGATCATCTTCAGCCTGTTGTCCGCTGTAACAACGGCAACTTCCGTAGACTCGAGGTTTTCTTCTTCAGCAGCTTCCATGAATGCTTTTACGTTTTCTTTGGTTATGACAACCGCCATACGCTCCTGGGATTCGGAGATGGCCAGTTCTGTTCCATCCAATCCCTCGTATTTTTTTGGAACCGCATCCAGATTGATCTCAAGTCCATCCGCCAATTCACCGATCGCAACGGATACCCCGCCGGCGCCAAAGTCATTACATTTTTTGATCATGGTGCTGACTCTTGGATTTCTAAGAAGCCTTTGAATCTTTCTTTCTGTCGGCGCATTTCCCTTCTGGACTTCAGCTCCGCATGTCAATAATGATTCTTCAGTATGCTCTTTAGATGAGCCTGTAGCGCCGCCGCAGCCGTCACGGCCTGTTCTTCCTCCAAGAAGAACAATAATATCCCCAGGCTCTGGTTTTTCTCTTTTTACATTTTTCTTAGGTGCCGCTCCGATAACTGCACCAATTTCCATTCTCTTTGCCACATATCCTTCGTCGTAGATCTCTGCCACCTGACCTGTAGCCAAGCCGATCTGATTTCCGTAAGAACTGTATCCTGCCGCCGCTCCTGTTGTAATCTTTCTCTGCGGGAGCTTGCCTGGGAGCGTATCCTCAACCTTTGTCCTCGGATCACCGCTTCCTGTAACACGCATTGCCTGGTATACATAGGATCTTCCGGACAGGGGATCTCTGATGGCACCGCCAAGACAGGTCGCCGCCCCACCAAAAGGCTCTATTTCAGTTGGATGGTTATGGGTTTCATTCTTGAACATGACCAGCCATTCTTCATTTATCCCATTTACATCTGCATTCACTACAATGCTGCAGGCATTGATCTCATCGGATTCGTCCAGATCGCTCAGAGCGCCTCTTTTCCTTAGTTCCTTCATGGCAATGGTTGCCAGGTCCATCAGGCAAACATCTTTATCCCGGTCCTGATAAACATATTTTCTGGATTCAAGATAATTCTTGTAGGCAGCATTGATTACATTATAATAAGGTCCCTTTTCAATCTCCACATCCACAATATTGGTAAGAAAAGTGGTATGACGGCAGTGATCGGACCAGTAAGTATCAATCAGTCTGATTTCTGTCACGGAAGGATTCCTTTTTTCAGCATTTTTAAAGTAATCCTGGCAGAACTTCAAATCTTCCAAGGACATCGCAAAGCCCATTTCCCCCATAAACTTTTCAAGCTGCGCCTTGGTCATGTTTGTAAAGCCTTCGAGAATCTTCACATCCTCCGGAGCCTTTACTTCCGTATCAAGAGTTGCAGGTTTCTCCAGAGAAGCTTCCTGACTTTCAACAGGATTGATGCAGTAATTCTTGATTTTCTCATATTCCTCTTCAGATACGTCTCCATCAAGCACAATCAACTTCGCAACCTTCACAGCAGGTCTTTCTCCATGACTTAAGATCTGTATGCACTGGGAAGCCGAATCCGCCCTTTGATCATACTGTCCCGGAAGGTATTCGATCGCAATGGTCCTGGATGTTTTATCTATTTGAATGGTTTCATCATACACATCATCTACAGGAGGTTCTGAGAAGATTAAGTTACGGGATGCACTATATTCCTCCTCAGTGATTCCCTCAACATCATATCGGTTGATGATTCTGACCGATTTCAATCCGCTGATGCTCAGGTTATCCTTTAAATCTCGGTATAGGCCCTGGGCCTCCACATCAAATCCTTTTTTCTTTTCAACATACACACGCCTTACGTTTCCCATTGCAGCTCCCTCACATTCTGAAAATTTTATCTATGAATTTCCTTTAAGGCAACACATCAGGCTGCCTGGTGTTATATTATTGAGGGCGAGCCAGTGTCTCGCTCCTACAGTTCCTGTTAATGCGCAATTCCTTTAATACAATGAACCAATTTCTGCGGATCCGTGGTTGTCTTTTCCCTATATTTCTATTGTATAACGCTCTTTCATCTTTCTTCTTTTAGCTTTCTTCTTTCTTCATTGATACTCTCATTATACCCTGATATAATAAATAAGTAAAATTAATATATTTAATTAATATCATAAGGAGTCCTTATGGATATCAATTTCGAATTGTATAAAATATTTTATCTCGCAGCTAAAGCCGAGAGTTTTACGGGGGCAGCTGAAAAGCTGTTTATCTCCCAGTCAGCAGTCAGTCAAGCAGTCAAAAATCTCGAAGATAAGCTTGGCAGCCAGCTTTTTTTCAGAAATTCCCGGAGTATAAAGCTCACCGGAGAGGGCGAGCTGCTATTCAAGCACATAGAGCAGGCCTACAACCTGATCAAAACCGCGGAAACCAAGCTGACAGAAATTCAGAACCTGACCTTTGGAGAGATCCGCATCGGAGCCAGTGATACGGTATGCAAGTACCATCTCATTCCCTGCATTGAGAACTTCAGCCAGGAACATCAGGGAATCAAAATTCATTTGGTCAACCGTACCTCGTCTCAAATCCTTAATACACTGAAAAAAGGTCTTATTGATTTTGGGATCGTAACCCTTCCAGCCGAGGATAAAAGTATTGATGTTGTGGAATGGCTGAAGGTGGAAGACATCTTTGTAGCTTCTGAAAAATTTAATCCATTAAAAAACCAAAAGATAAGCATGCAAGATATTTCAAGGCACCCTCTGTTGATGCTCCAAAAGAACAGTTCTACCCGGCAGTTTTTTGATAGCTATCTATCCGAAAAAGGGATTGAAATTCTTCCGGAGATGGAGCTAGAGAGCGTGGATCTATTGGTTGAGTTTGCCAAAATCGGCTTGGGTATAGCGCATGTCTATAAGGACAGCGCGTTGGAGGCAATTCGCAAGCAAGAGCTCTTTGAAATTCAAGTCACCGAAAAGCTGCCCACTCGAACGCTGGGAATTGTTTCTTTGAAAAACGTCCCTCCGTCCAGGGCTTCCAAGGAATTTATCAAATATTTGAAGGATTTGCAGCCTTAAAAAAGCACAGAAATGCTTGTATATTGAATTGTATGAATTTCTGCCATATTCATAAGGAAATTGAATCTCTCAAGAGTGGCAATGCAGTAATTGTATGCGTCAATATTTAAAAAGGACAAGAAAAAATCCCCTCTTTTTTAAAGAAGGGATTTTTAACTCTCATCCTGATTTATAGTTTAAATCTGGTGATCAGATTTTCAAGCTTCTCAATACTTTCCATATTTGCTTCAGAGGTTTTTCTGACGATATTGATTTTTTCAACGATGGCTACTGTTTTCTCGGTAATATCCTCAACGCCCTTGGCGCCTTCATTCACTGTAGAGCTTACTTCCTCAATGGCCGAAACGATTCCGGAAATAGAGGCATCCAACTGCTGCGCTGTTGCACTGAATTCCGCCATCATGCTGTTAAACTGCTCTGCATCTTGATAATACTGTTCTCCGGTTTTAATCAGCTTATCATAATCGGCCAGGACGTCCTTATCGATGAATTCCAGCATTTTTCCGGAATTGTTTGCCAGATTGTCCACGGAAGTATTCACGGTCTTAACAATATTTCTTATGTCTCCGGCAGTCTTTGATGACTGTTCTGCCAGCTTTCAGATTTCCTCTGCCACCACTGCGAAACCTTTTCCGGATTCTCCTGCTCTTGCTGCTTCAATGGCTGCATTTAAAGCCAGCAGATTGGTTTGCTCAGTGATTTGAAGGATAGCCTGTGCCAGCATACCAATTTGTGAAACCGCTTTGGATTGATCAATGGCTTCCTGAAGATCACTTTTAACATTATTGTAAATGCCGAGTGCATTCTGGCTTGCTGAAACGGCATCTTCCTTCAATTTATTCGCTCTTGCACTGACATCGCTTGCAATCAATGCTCCTTCGGATGCTCTCTTTGAAATGGAGTCAACGGCTGCTTCGATATCCTGGGTAGTTGCATTGATTTCCTCTGTGGTCGCTGCTGTTTCCTCCATGCCGGCAGAAAGCTGCTCTGAGGTAGCAAGATTTTCATCGGTTTCAGACTTTAATTCTTCCGTCAGTTTTTCTATTTGTTTTGCATTTTCTTCGATTGCTTTTGAGGAATCCGCATAGAGTCCGACAATATCTCTTAAAGCCCCCCGCATAGAGGATACGGATTTTGCAATAGTCCCTGTCTCATCTTTGTTGCCCTTGATCCGGTTGTAAGTTTCATCATGGGTTAAATCATAATTGGCTGTCTTATTTACAATTTCGGTGATCTTCTTGATAGGACTTGCAATTTTTGTAGCCAGAGCCATACCAATTGCTGCTGAGATCAACGCCGCCAGCAAAGCAATGATAGTCATTGCCACAAGCATTTCATTTCTCAGTGCCATGATCTCCTTCTTGTCACAGGCAAGCACGAGTATCCAATTGGCGCCGGGAACTCCTATATAGGCTGAAATTTTATCGACGCCTTTATATACATATTCATCAATTTTCAATTCTATCTTTTCACCCTTGTCCGCCCGGGCAGCTACTGCTTTAATGAGCTCATTTTCAACCGGTTTTCCGATTTTTTCTGCTACCGGATGGTACAGCATTGTGCCTTTGGAATCAACCATATAAGCATAGCTGGATTTGCTGGCACCAGAAATTCTTACTCCCGCCAGATAACTGGACAGATTCTTGACGAATACGGCATTCCCTATGAAGCCTATAGTTTCTGATCCATTTCGGATTGGATATGTAAAGACGATGATATTTGCTCCGGTGGATTTTGAAGAAATTGTTTCACTGATCGTTGGTGTGCCCTGAAGTGTGGGCTTAACATAAGAGCGATCATTGATATCCTTACCGATCAGTTTGGGATCGCTGTCGGCAAATATGATTCCTTTTTTATCTACAATAAATATATGTTCAACATTCCCAAAGCTTTTTACGTAACCATCCAGCAAAGTATTTACATTTGCTAATAGGTTCTGCGTATTTGTGTCCTCCACACCATTAGCCCTGAACTCCGCTGCTCTGACGATATCGGATTCACTCGCCAAAGTTTTTACCGTCTTACGCTCACTCTCTATTCCCTGCCATATTTTTTCATTTTCACTTTTTAAAAGAGATTTCATTTCTTGAGTGCTTTGATCCATCAATTGTTTGGATAGGTTAACGAAAGACATTGTAGTTGAGCTGGCTAGTGAAAAGAACACCAGCACAAAAATCAGTAAGGAAATCTTCTTGTTAATGGACAAAATCATCGACCCCCATAGGTATTTGATATTTTAAAACAGTAAGTCTAAGATATTTAATTATAGAAAAGCAATGAGTATTATATTTTAAAAAAGCAATGGTATTAACTAACATAATATCATATAAATCGTCAAAATTCCATATAACTTTACACTAAACCTTTTTTGAATGTTTTTGCTCATAACCAATACTTCTGTTCATTCCTAAAATCTTCCTACTTGTTCTCCCCATATTAGTTTTTCATGTATTTTTTTATGCACATCAATTTTTTTACGCAATTTTACCTTTTTTTAAACTTTCTTTACTCTGTCTTCATGGAATGGTAAGATATTGTTACCTATAAGCGGTGCGCGAAAAGCATCCAAATACTATTGATGAAAGGATGTTATTCCATGTCTGATCAAATTAAACAAATTGCTGCAAGAATAAAAGATTTAAGAGAAATTTCCGGCCTGTCCGTGGAGACCATTGCACAGGAGCTCAATATTTCAAAAGAAACCTATCTCGAGTATGAAAGTGGAAATGTAGATATTCCAGTGAGCATACTTTATGAACTTGCCAACAAGTTCAAAGTAGAGCTGACAGCGATTCTTACCGGAGAAGACCCCAAGCTCCGTACATATTCCCTGGTCCGTAACGGCAAGGGTGTTAGTGTAGAAAGAAGAAAACAGTATAAGTACCATAGTCTGGCATATAATTTTGCACACAAAAAGGCTGAGCCTTTCCTGGTTACTGTTGATCCGGAACCGGATAATGCTGCGATTCACCTGAATTCCCACCCCGGTCAGGAATTCAACTACCTGCTTGAAGGTACTTTAAAGGTCATCATCAATGACCATGAGATCATCCTCAATGAAGGAGATTCCCTGTATTTTGACTCCGGATACAGCCATGGAATGAAGGCCTTAAACAATAAGCCGGCGAAGTTCCTTGCAATCATTTTTTAACCTAAGCACTCTTAATTTTAAGATAATCTGAAATGAGGTAAATATTCTATGTTGGAAAAATACGTTTCAAAAGTTGATTTTAATTCCTATGAAGATTTTGTGCAAAATTTCAAGATCAATGTCCCCGAGAATTTTAACTTTGGTTATGATATCGTTGACGATATTGCTTCTAAAACACCGGATAAGACTGCCCTTGTATGGTGTAACGACAAAGGCGAAGAAGCAACTTTCACTTTCGGTCAATTGAAATATTACAGTGACAAGGCTGCGAACTTCTTTAAAAATGCCGGCATTAAGAAGGGCGATCCGGTTATGTTAATTCTTAAAAGGCGTTATGAGTTCTGGTTCTGCATTATTGCCCTGCACAAGCTGGGAGCCATCGGTATTCCGGCTACTCACCTGCTGACAACAAAGGACATCGTATATAGAAACAATGCCGCTGATATCAAAATGATCGTCAGTGTCAACGATCCTCTTGTCATCAAGCACGTCGATGAAGCTCAGGAAAAGTCACCTTCCTTGAAATGCAAGGCAGTAGTAGGCGGAAGTCATGAAGGATGGTTGGATTTCAACAAGGAGCTGGAGCTGGCTTCAGCAGATTTTGCTAAACCAACGGGAGCAGAAGCTGCAAAAAATGAAGATATCATGCTGTTGTACTTTACCTCCGGAACCACCGGTATGCCAAAGATGGTGCAGCACAACTTTACCTACCCCCTTGGCCATATCCTGACAGCAAAATACTGGCAGCAGGTAGAAGATAACGGACTCCATCTTACTGTTGCCGATACCGGCTGGGCAAAAGCTGCATGGGGAAAAATATACGGTCAATGGATCTGCGGCTGTGCCGTATTTGTATACGATCATGATAAATTCGTTCCCAAGGAACTCCTTGAAGTTACTTTAAAGCATGGTGTAACAAGCTTCTGTGCGCCACCGACCATCTATCGGTTCTTTATCAAGGAAGACCTTAACAAATATGATTTCAGCAAACTCAAGCATTGTTCGGTTGCTGGAGAACCATTGAATCCTGAGGTTTACAGTCAATTCCTCAACGCCACAGGATTGAAGCTGATGGAAGGATACGGTCAGACTGAATTGACGGTAACCATGGCTACCTTCCCCTGGATGGAACCTAAACCAGGTTCTATGGGAAAACCGGCTCCGGGGTATGATATTGATTTAGTGGATGAAAACGGCAATTCCTGTGATGTGGGTGAAGAAGGTCAGATCGTTATTCGTACAAACAAATACAAACCCTTCGGAATGTTCGATGGATACTATAGAGACAAGGAACTGACGCACAAGGTATGGCACGATGATATTTATTATACCGGAGACATGGCATGGCGTGATGAAGATGGATATTACTGGTTTGTAGGCAGAGCTGACGATGTTATCAAGAGCTCCGGATATAGAATCGGGCCATTCGAAGTTGAAAGCGCTCTGCTTGAGCATCCCGCTGTATTGGAATGTGCAATCACAGCAGTTCCGGACCCGGATCGCGGCCAGATCGTAAAAGCAACGATTGTGTTAGCGAAAAACTATACTGCAAGTGACGATCTTGCAAAGGAACTGCAGGATCACGTAAAGAGGGTTACAGCTCCATATAAATATCCGAGAATCATCGAATTTGTTACCGAGCTGCCAAAGACTATCAGCGGTAAGATTAGAAGAGTAGAAATCAGAGAAAACGATAATGAAAAATAGTATTTGATATAATACAAAGAAAGCCTCCGCAGTCTCAAAAACTGCAGGAGGCTTAACTTTTATGTATGCCAATGAATCTTCTGCCTTATTTTTTTTCAGTTAATCTTTTACTTATGTCGATCAAATAATTTAAACACTCTATCATCTTTTCCCGTTCTTCCTCACTTAGAACAGTAAGTTTATCCCTAAGTATCCCAAACAGCTTTTCGGTAGTGTAATCAATATACCTTTCTCCTTCTTCGGTAAGTTCAATATTGATTATCCGCCTGTCATGCTCAGAGGTACTTCTTTCCACCCAGCCTTTTTGTACCAGTCCGTCGATCAGCATCGTCATATTCGGTTTGGCAATATCTATTTTCTGCCCAATCCGCGAAATTGGCATCGGTCCGTATTTTTTCAGAACATGCAGGATTCCGATATATACCTTCGGGTTTTCCTGATCTACCAAATTCGTAATATGCGCTGCAAATCCTCCGTAAACTTTTGAGAAAACCAACAAGTTATCTAAAAGAGCATCCTGCCCTTTATACCCCATAAACACACCCCACTATTGAACTACATTGACTTTTTCTCCGTCATTCAAGAAAATCTGTCCCTCAGTAATGATCGCATCTCCCTCTTTGAGACTGGATGCAATTTCTGTCACCTTATCATTGGAAAGACCTGTGGTTACTGCCACTTTCTTTATTGTGTCCTTATTGATTACTGTATAGATATAAGGAACACTATTCTCTACTTTGACTGCTTCATTGGGGACTACCACTACGTTTTCTTTCTTTTCTTCCGGTAAAATGACTCTGGCAAACATCCCGGATTTGAGTTCGCTATTCGGATTATCCACCTTCACTTTGACAGCATAGGTCTGCATCTTGCTGTCAGCTGCCGGACTGATGGAATCAATGGTTCCTTCCAGCATTTTATCGTTCAAGGCGTTCACTTTCAAGGAAACCTTCTGTCCTTTTTTAATCTTCCCGATCATCCGGTCCGGAACGCTGAGTTCAGCCACCATAGTCTTGTCGTCAATGACCGTAAATGCGGGAGCAGCACTGGAAGCGATTTCACCAACATCTACATTGCACAAGGATACTACTCCGGAAATCGGAGAGGTTACAATGGTGTTTTGAATTTGAGCTGAAGCAACCTGTACTCCGGCAGCGGCAGCACTTAACCCGGAACCATGCTCCTTATTATACTTATCTCTAGCAAAATTCAATGCAATTGTTGAATTATCCAGTTTCTGTTTTGCATCATCCAGAGCCTTCTGAGATATAGCGCCGGATTCAAACAGCTGTTTGTTCTTTTCGTAGGTCTCTTTATCGTTATTATAAGCGATCTGAGCATTTTGAAGTGCTTGATCCGATCCCGTCCGGCTGCTGTCCAGGTTGGCTTGCTGTTGTTGAAGCTGAGCCTGCAGATCAGTTGAATCCAGCGTCATCAATACCTGCCCTTTCTCAACAATACTTCCGACATCCGCCTTCACTGTTGCAACCTTGCCTGCTACCTTGGGTGAAATGGAGATTTCCTGCAAGGGTTTCAGCTTGCTTGCATATTCCACTTCGGTAGAAATGGATGCGATATTTGCCGTTATGGTCTTTACATTTTTTACTTCAGCTTTTTGTTCTACAGGCTTTTTACTTCCGCATCCCGCGAACAGAGTCGCTATTAGTATTCCGGATGTAAAAGCAATTCCTGTTTTTTTAAATTTATTCCGATTAAACCTCATAGCTTTCAACCTCCCCTATTTTTACCGTACTTCTATGCTTTTTTGAAAAACGAACCCGCAAATCCTCGATCAGCGTATAAACCACTGGAAGTAAAATGGGTGAAAGAATTGTGGATGTGATCATCCCACCAATGACAATGATCGCCATACCGTTTCTCATTTCACTTCCTGAGCCGGTTGCCAGTGCAGAAGGAAGCATACCAACAACCATTGTAGCCGATGTCATAATTATCGGTCTTAACCTGGTCGTTCCGGCTTCAACCAATGCTTCCTTCAACGACAATCCGCGCTTCATCAAGGTATTGGTATAGTCAATCAGCAGTGTTCCGTTCTTGGAAGCCAATCCATCCAACAGAATCAATCCGATCATGGACATAATATTTAATGACTGACGAGTGATGGCCAGCAGCACAAATGCTCCAATGATGGCACAAGGCAGGGATAACATTCTTATAAACGGCGTCAGGAAAGACTCATATAGCACGATCAACACCATGAATACCAGAACAATCCCACCTGCCATAGCTTTCCCCAGGGAGATAAAGCCATCACTCATATTTTGCTGCATTCCCCCATATTTTACGCTATATCCATAGGGCAGCGTCAATCCATCCAACTTGTTTTTAATTTCCCCGCTTACTTTTCCCAAAAGTGCATTTTGCAGATTGGCACTGACGGTTACCGTATCCTGTCTGTCTTCTCTTGAAATCCTTAACTGGCTGTCTGCTACAGAAATTGAAGCAACCTGATTTATTGCGATCTGCTGCCCGGATGCATTCATTACCTTAACAGAACCGAGATCACCCGGCTTATTGATCTGCCCGTTCATGAATTTTACAGAAATATCATACTCATTGCCATTTCCTCTGAAAACACCGACATTGGAACCTTGCAGACCTGTTCTCAAGACAGTCGCAATGTCTGAAGTGCTAACCCCATACTGTGCGCACGCAAGGCGGTCGATGTTCACTCTGATTTCACTTTCACTGGTTCTGAGAGAATTGGATACATCCACGGCTCCCTCTACGGATTTTACAAGCTCCTCCACTTTATATGAGATTTCCTTTAAAACAGCAATATCATCGCCTTTGATGGTAACTTGAATCGGCTTTCCGTTTGAACCGGGTGTCGACTGTGCTTCCGTTATACTCAGCTGAATTCCCGGGATGGTTTTACCCCATTGACGCAGTTCTCCGGCAAGTTGATTCTGGCTTTTTTTGCGGTCCTTAGTATCTTTCAGCTTAAGAATAATATTGGCTGAAGATTTGTCGGAGTTATTTCCAATGGTCGTATAGTATTCCTTCATCTCAGGCAGATCTCTTAAATGCTTTTCAACGACGGCTACTTTTTCTTCCGTCTGTTTCAAGCTGGAGCCTGGAGTCAGGCTGATATCCAAGTTTAGCTGGCTTTGGTCGGACACAGGCATGAACTCCGTATGAATTAAGCCCAGCGGGACTAACGCTATGCTCAGGATTACACCCGCCAAGGTGATCCCGATGATCTTCCATCGGTTATCCAGAGACCAAAGCAAAAACTTTTTATAAAGTTCTGTAGCATATCCAAATAGTTTGGATATCCTGCCCTGTTTTTTAGTGCTCCCCTCCTCTTTACCCATTTTTATATGCGCCAATCTGGAGGCAAGCATGGGTGTTACTGTAAAGGAAACCAACAGCGAAAACAAGGATGCCACTGCAACCGTAATACCAAACTCTTTGAAAAACTGTCCTACCATACCGGATGTAAAAGCAACAGGCCCAAATATGACGACATCGCACAATGTAATGGCAATCGCTGCCATTCCAATCTCACTTCGTCCCTTGATTGCTGCTTCGATGGGCTTCTCTCCCATGGCCCGGTGTCTTTGTATATTCTCCAGTACAACAATAGAGTCATCCACCAGAATACCGATACACAGGGAAAGTCCCATGAGTGACATGACATTGAGTGTAAAATGGTTTTCATACATGATGAAAAATGTTGAAATCAACGAAGTTGGAATCGCAACCAAAACGATCAGGGAGGATTGCCAGCTGCGAAGGAAAAGGAACAATACGATCGACGTGGTGATAATTCCCTCTACTAAGCTTCGAAGCACCTCATTCAATGACGATTTGATAAATACGGTACTGTCCGTAGTCACAGACAGCTTGACACCCGCAGGCAACAGCTTCTGAATCTTCTCCAGTTCTTTATTGACGCCATCCACAGCTTTGACAACATTGGCATCACTTTGCTTTTGAATATTGATACCAATCGCATTTTTGTCATTCATCTTCAAAATCGTATCATTATCCGGATATCCGAGCTCCAGACTGGCAATGTCCGCCAGTCTCACAATTCCCCCGCTGGATGTCGGAATCTGAATGCTTTTTATATCGTTCAAATCTTTAAATTCCCCGACCATTTTTACTGTCAGGTCACTTTTCTCCTGCTTCATCTGTCCGGCAGGCATATTGGTATTTTCCGATCTTATTTTACCGATCAACGTATTAACATTGATCCCGTAATACTCGATCGCTGTCTTATCCAGCTTTACATTGAGCTGCTTATCATTGGCGCCTTGAAGGCTCACCTGTCCAATGCCCGGTAATTTTTCGATACTCTGCTTGATTTTATCTGCCTGATTATATAGCTGATCATAGGGAACATCTCCCGTAATCGCCAATGTCATAACAGACTGTGCATTAATATCTACCTTGTAGAGAATCGGGTCCTCCGCTCCAGCAGGCAGTTTGCCTCTGGCGTGATCCACTGCTTTTTGTACATCCAGGAATGCAGAGTTCATGTTGGTTTCCATCGTAAACTGGATGATGGTCAAACCAACCCCTTCCCTGGCTGTTGATCGAAGCGTATCAATACCGCTGATTCCTGCGACGGCGTCCTCAATCGGCTTTACAATATCCTTCTTAATTTCTTCAGCTCCTGCGCCGTTATATACGGTAGTAATGGTGATTACAGGCACGTTAACCGTAGGGAGCAGATCCACTCCCATACTGGTATAGCCAAGTATACCCAGCCCTATAAGCAAAACCATAAAAACAATGACCGCAGCAGGTCTTTTTACCGAAAGTTCCGTAAGACCCATGTTATGTACCCCCTTTGCTGCATATTTCATACAGGTTTTCCAACTCTGTTATGCGCAATAATAGTTATGTTTTATAACCATTATATTCTATAACAGATAGTGAAGCAAGAAGATTTCATTTCGTTTACAAATAATTAACAAATTCAACAAGCCTCTATTGGAACCATTCCACAGGTCTTTTCATATAATGAAAAGTCGGCTTGGTCGCACGACAAAAAGCCCTTGTTACGGTTTTCTATTCCGTCCAAGGGCTTTACGCTTATTCATTCTTATTACTTTTCTTCTGTTGCAGCCAGCTTTTGCAATAACTTGTTGCTTCTTTCGATGAATCGCGTCATCGCTTCAGGCTCCAGCTGCTTATGGCTCATCATCGCCAAATCGTATACCTGCTGACAGATCATCTCAACGTCTTCTTTCCTGTCTTCGCGATCCTTCAGCTTCAGCAGGGACTGGACAAGACTGTTTTTCCTGTTTAATACGAGGGTTTCCTCCTTGGGGAACATATGCCCCATGTCCATCCCGCCAAACATTCTGCTCATTTCCTGCATTCTTCTTGACTGCTCGGATAACAGAACAATTCCGGGAACTGCTTCGGACTTCAGGCTCTCCACCTGAATCTTAAGCTTATCATCACTCACTGCTGCTTTAAACAGCTTTTCAAGGCCTTCCTGAATCTCCTTCTGTTCCTTCTCATCCGCCTTCCCGTCCGTCTCTTTCATGCTTTCCGACAGATCAGCGTCTATGCGGGAGAATTTGACTTCATTTGCCTTCATTTCAAGGAAGGAAATAAAGTGATTGTCGATCATGGACGGCAGAATCACCGCTTCCATATCGTGTTCCTTGAACATCCGGATATACTGTGCCTGCTGCTTTTCATCCGTGACATAGAATACCTTGTTCTCATGCTTTTCCTTGTTTCTCTCAAGGTATTCCTTCAGCGTCACATAATCGCCCTTGGTTGTCTTGAACATCAGGATATCCTTCACCCTGTCATAGAATTTCTCTTCACGGAGGCAGCCGTATTTTACAAATGGATGGATATCATCCCAATATTTGTTGAAATTTTCTCTTTCATTTTCAAAAAGGCCGGTCAGCTTATCCGCCACCTTCTTGGTAATATGGGTTGAAATCTTGCTGACATAACCGTCATTCTGCAGGAAGCTCCTGGATACATTCAGAGGCAAATCCGGACAATCCAGAACACCTTTTAGCAGCAGCAGAAATTCTGGAATGACTTCTTTGATATTGTCCGCCACAAAAACCTGGTTATAGAACAGTTTGATCTGTCCTTCCATGGTCTCAAATTCATGCTTCAACTTGGGGAAATAGAGGATTCCCTTGAGATTGAAGGGGTAATCCATGTTCAGATGAATCCAGAAAAGCGGCCCATTGAAGTCATGGAACACCTTGGTATAAAATTCCTTGTACTCCTGTTCCGTACAGTCCTTTGGATTCTTAAGCCATAACGGATGTGTATCGTTTAAAGGCTTTGGCTCCTTGTTCTCTTCCTTGTCCTTCTTCTCATCGGCTTTTTTCTCAGCATCTTCAAGATATAATTCAAATGGCAAGAAGGAGAAATATTTGACCAGAACTTCCCTCATCTTAAATTCATCCAGGAATTCAAGACTGTCTTCCGCCATATAAAGGGTGACTGTTGTTCCTCTATCGGTACGATCTGAATCACTCATTTCAAATTCGGTTCCTCCGGAACTGACCCAACGGACAGCCTCCGCACCTTTCTGGAAAGAAAGCGTATCAATCTGTACACGCTCGGAAACCATGAAAGCAGAATAGAAGCCCAGACCGAAATGGCCGATGATTTGCCCTTCATCTGCCTTATCCTTATACTTTTCAAGAAAATCTTTCGCTCCGGAGAATGCAATCTGATTAATATATTTTTTAACCTCTTCTTCCGTCATACCAATTCCATTGTCAACAATTTTGATAGTCTTTTCCGTCTTGTTGACAATCACCTTGATCTGGTATTTTTCATTGGCGTCTACTTCCGCTTCTCCAATGGATGACAGCTTCTTCAGTTTGCTGATGGCGTCGCTGGAGTTGGACACCAGTTCTCGAATAAATATGTCCTTTTCGGAATATAACCATTTTTTAATAATAGGGAAAATGTTTTCGGTGTTGATGGAAATGCTTCCATTTTCGCGAACCATTTCTAAAGCCCTCCTATAAAAATTTAGAATTAAGAATGAAGAAAGAAGAAATATCAAGCTGTTGTTTTCACTCTTCTTTCTTAATTCTTCATTGATTTTCACTATCTATTTTAGTACCAAGAAAAAAAACTTGTCAAGAAAAATTTAGCACTCTCTTTAAGAGAGTGCTAACAATATCAAAAAAACAGCTGCCATCCCTCCTATGGATTAGCAGCATTACATCCGTACTATGGTACTTAATCCTAATATAGCAAACAATCATTAATCCCAAATTAAACGCAAATAAACTTCTAAAATGGAAAGTAATTTTCATGTATTCTAATCTCATGAACAAACCGTGTGAGATTTACATACAATGATACAGAATAGTTTAAAAGAGGGTATTATATGTATCCCTATTATTGTCCCTATATGGTTCCAAGACAGGTTGCAATAGATTTCAGACCGCCCCAGGCTGCTGCCATCGTCAAAGGCGGTCCTCTGGCACCCCAAATAGAAGGTGTGGTTACCTTTAAGGAAGTTCCCGGCGGGGTTGAAGTCTGCGCAGACATCTCCGGCCTTCCCCCATACAAACCGGCACAAGGAGACAAACCGCCCGTAGGCCCTCATGGCTTTCATATTCATGAAAAAGGAAACTGTTCCATAGGCGATCCAAAGGATCCTTTTAAAGCCGCAGGTGAGCACTGGAATCCCACCAAACAGCCTCATGGCAATCATGCCGGAGATTTTCCCGTTCTTTTCTCCAATAATGGCATCGCACGAATGTGCTTCTTTACAAATAAATTCAAAATTAAGGATGCCATTGGGAAAGCAATCATCATTCATGAAAGTCCCGACGACTATAGAACCCAACCAGCCGGAGCTGCCGGAAAGAGACTTGCTTGCGGTGTGATCCAGGTTTATAGTCTGTAATCTACAGGATTGATATTTGATTAAAGGTCATGCTTATTTCCAAATGTAAAGGGAGATAGGTCTGTCCTTTTTTATTTTCAGCATGTATAATTTAGGAAAGAAATTATACCAACCGGAGGGAGCCTTATGCAGGAAATTTACAAAGATTTTTCACGTCCCGTCAGTGAAAGAGTGCAGGATATCCTAAGCAAAATGACCATAGAAGAAAAAATAGGTCAGATGATGCAAATCAGTTTTGCAAATGTCAGCAGAGAAGAAGCAGAGGAATGGGTAACTAAAAGGTTTGCAGGATCGTTTTTACATACGCTCGGCGAAGATTCAAGATGGCTGCAGGACCTTGCATCGCAAACACGCCTATCCATTCCGATTATTTTCGGCATAGATGCTATTCATGGACATGCTCTGTATAATGGGGCTACTGTTTTCCCGTCACAGCTTGCAATGTCCTGCAGCTGGAACGAAAAGCTCGTAGAAGAAGCTGGAAGAGTTACAGCCAGAGAAGTCGCTGCAGATGGACTTCACTGGACTTTTTCACCGGTATTATGTATCGGGAGAGATTTAAGGTGGGGACGTATCAATGAAACCTTCGGTGAAGACCCTTACTTGATTGGTATCTTTGCCGCTGCAATTATCCGTGGATACCAGGGGAAAAGTCTTTCCGATTCCGACAGTATATTAGCCTGTGCAAAGCATTACCTTGGTTATGGTGAAAGTACCGGAGGAAGGGACTCCTATGATACTCAGGCCAGCATCAGAAAAGTCAGAGAAGTGTTTTTACCCCCTTTTAGAGAGGCAGTGAAGGCTGGATGCGCCACATTTATGGCTGGCTATCAGTCTATCGACGGTACACCTGTATCTGCGAGTAAAAAGCTTCTGAGGGATATACTCAAAGAAGAACTCGGCTTTAAGGGTTTTGTCGTTACAGACTGGAATAATACAGGAAGCCTGATTATAAACCAAAAAGTTTGCGGGAATATGGCTGATGCATCCAGGAAGGCCATCGAAGCCGGCAATGATATGATTATGAGTACAAATGAGTTCTATGATGCAGCGGTTGAACTGGTAAAAACCGGAGTGGTATCTGAAGCATTGGTGGATGAGGCGGTCCGTAGAATTCTAAGTATTAAATTTGCCATGGGGCTTTTTGAAAAGAAGAATACGACCTCAAAATCCCATGCTTTTGCATGCCCTGAGCATATTGAAACAAACTTAAAACTCACAAGGGAATCTATTGTATTGTTAAAGAATGAAAACAATACGCTGCCACTTGGTAGCAACGTAAAGAACATTGCCGTAATAGGACCTAATGCAGATTGTATAAAGGCACAATTCGGGGATTGGACGTTCTTCAGCCACCCGGTCCCCAATCCTGATGCTATTCCGAAAATTCCGGTTCACACGATGTTGAAAGGTATCGAAGAACTCTCTTCATCAAAAGGTATCCATGTGTTTTATCATAAGGGCTGCGATATTATGAATGCAGCAGAAGAAAGCATCGCCGAAGCTGTGAACTGTGCTTCTGCAGCGGATGTTGTTATCGCCGTTGTCGGCGATTGCCTTGATCAAAACGGCGAAGGTAAGGATAGAGCTGACCTGAACATATCAGGTGCGCAACAAAAGCTGCTGGAGAAGCTAAGATCCTGCGGAAAGCCGCTGATTGTCGTACTTGTGAATGGAAAACCTCTTTCCGTACCTTGGATTGCCCAAAATGCGGATGCGGTGATCGAAACTTTCAATTCCGGCATGCTGGGAGGTAAAGCTCTTGCTGAGGTCCTTTTTGGAGAGGTCAATCCCAGCGGAAAGCTTACCATTTCATTCCCATATCACTCCGGTCAGCTCCCGGTATATTATAATCTACTGCCGGGATGGCATGGTAACAAGTACATGGATATGCCGGAAAAGCCTTTGTACCCGTTTGGCTATGGACTCTCCTACACAAGCTTCAAATATTCCAACCTTATACTGTCAAAAACACGCTGCAGTGCAAGTGACACAATCGTTGCAAGTGTTGATGTAACCAACATCGGGAAGCTTGATGGAAAGGAAATCGTGCAACTATATGCAAATGATGTTGTGAGTTCTGTGGTTACACCTATCAAGGAATTAAAAGGTTTTAAAAAGGTGGAGATTAAGGCCGGTGAAACAAAAACCGTTCAAATCCCATTAGAAATATCACAACTAGCTATCTGTAATGAGAACGAACAATATGTGGTTGAACCCGGTGAATTCCTTATCATGGTTGGACCGGATTCCAGGGATGAAATGCTTCTTAAAGCATCATTAACAGTAGAATAAAGAAGGGGAACTTGTCAGCTCCCCTTCTTTTGAACCTATTTACTCGATTGAACCGGAATTTTGATTCTTTGCTATGTAGATATCCAAGGCTTTGATCCCGCGCTGTGCCAGCTTGATAAAAAGGATCAGCGAATAAATCCCCAGAATGATTGCAGAAATCCATAAAATAAAAAACGGCACTGCAAAAAACGCACCAAACATCGCATTCATCTTTTTTCAGCTCCTTAAATTTATTGATTCATTATATCATTCCATGATTGATCTGTACAAATATTCCAGAATTTTTTCTGCACATGATATAAGAAAAGCCGGAATTCATTTTGAATTCCGGCTGCCTACCTTGCTCCGATTTGATTTAATAAACACCTCTGCTATTAAAATGTTCCCTGTAGTTCATATCCGTCTTTAAAATATGGGATGAAATCCAGTCTGCCACAAAATTCAACATTTTGATTAAAGATTCATTTTGATCGTTGTCCAAATCGCTTTTCTCCAGCCGGACCAATTTCTTTATAAAAAAATCATGCTCGATTTTGTGATTTTCATAATTATTGTATCCATTTTCTACCATAAGATTTTCCTCAAACTTGAAATGATAGAGGGTGTAGTCTCTGAGTTCATCCAGTATCCCCATCATTTCATCATAATGATCACAATCATCCTTGAGCGATGCAACCTCAAACAATCTGGAACCTATTTCAAACAATTTCTTATGCTGGTTATCGATTTCTGCTACATTGGTACTAAAGCTATCTCTCCATTTAAACATCTTAAAGGCCCCCTTTGAAATCTCATTATATTACATTTTATCACAAGTGATATATGAATAAAATGTTATTAATCGTCTAAATATATACCACTTTGTATTACGAATAATCAAACTTTGTTAAATTGAATTTTTCTTTCCCTCCGGTATTTTTTTATCCAATAGGATCCCGTAAAGAATGCCACCAACAGGAGCCCCGCTACCAAGCCGGATCCCTGACCCGGAATCAAGGGCATACTTGCAATTATGGCAATGAGTCCAAGCATTGCGGTCCATGACGAGTAAGGAAACCACGGAAGCTGGCATTTACCCTTTGGAGGGCATCCGTTCTTGTTTCTGAACTTAAAATGAGAGGAAACGATAATGAAATAAGTAAACAGAAGTGCAAACCCTCCCGAGCTGACTAAAAATAAATAGATATGTTCAGGAAGAAGGAAAGCCAGACCAAAACCGAAAAGCATGGCCGCACCTGAGAATAGAATCCCCCTGTAAGGAATTTCTCTTCTGTCTCTGATCCATTTAGGTGCATGTCCCTCCTCCGCAAGGGATCTAAGCATTCTTGCCAATCCAAAAGTTGCGGCCAGCATAGTTGAAAGAATTGCAGTTACCAATACGATATTGATCACAGACGCAGCCCAGCTTATGCCCATTCCTGAAAGGGCTGCAACAAAAGGACTGACATCCACTCTGACCTCATTGGTCGGAATCAATGGCAGCAGAACAGCAATTGCAACAACATAAAGAGTTACCAGGGATATCACTGTATATGTGATTGCTTTGGGCACAGTTCGAGTAGGATCTTTGGCCTCTGAAGAAGCCAGACCGATAATTTCAAATCCTGCATAAGTAAACATCACAATCAGCATACTTCCTGCTATTCCGGGAATCCCTCCAGAAAAAAACCTTTCAGAGGCAAGAAAACCGCTGCCGATGGCGGCACTCCGGGGAAACAGTCCGGAGATCAGCACAAATGCCAGCACAATAAAACCTGCAACTGCAAAAAGTTTAACCGCTGCAAGGGTACCTTCAAGTTTGCTCAAGTGCTCTGCGCCAAGAAGGTTGGCCAGAGTAATCACCGCAATAATCACTACCCCCATGGCAGGGATGGATATCCATGGAAACCAGGTTTTCAGGAATACGGAAGCAGCCATCGCTTCACTGGACATCGCGAGTATGAGACCCGTCCAATAAACCCACCCGGACACAAAACCTATTCCCGGACCGAATGCCCGCTCCGCGTATGTTCTAAAAGACCCGGGAGCAGTATCTGCTACCGTCATTTCCGAGAGCGCGTAAAGGATAAAATACACTAAAACGCCTCCAAGAATATATGCAATTAATACAGAAGGTCCCGCACTCTGGATCGCAATCGCCGAGCCCAAAAAGAAGGACCCACCGATCACTGTCCCCAGAGCCATCATTGTCAACCCCCAAGCTGAAAGACCTGTCTCGCTTTTCTTCATGTTCTTCACTCCTCTGTCCCATTTATGGAAATGAATTTGCAATCTATGTCTCTTACGGAATTCAGCAGGATGATAGATTTACAAAGAAAATTCCCATTTCCTTTAGATTTTGCATTTGTATATAGAAAATATGTATCCCCTAAAATAAGTTAAAGAGTTGGGTTTCCCCAACTCTTCAGCATAGAAGTCTGTGATTACCTTGACTGTACCTCGAACCTGTAGTTTCTTCCGGAATTATTATCCCAGTTGTCGGCGCTGTCCTTGAAGGCTATGTTGAGTTTGTCGTATTCTGTTACAGGAAGCTTTGCTTCGAAACCGTCATGAGTCCTTGTCATTTGTATACTTCTTGAGCTTCTCCAGTCTTCCCCGTAGCCAACATGCATATAAACCGAATCAGCGCCGCTTTTTTTCAGCAACCCCTTATAGGTTACCGTAGCATTATCTCCTTCTGCAACTACATTGGGTGTTATGATTACTCCGCTCTCGTAATACATGTTATACAAGATAACCACCCTTTCTATATAAATTGTGGTACGACAATATTATTTATCATCCTGTTTTTTTTATTCGACAAACCGATTGTGAAATTTTATGTAAAATCAAATGGACTATTTTACCGATGGAATAACAAACCGCGTAAGAATCTCCCCAGTGTCGCTGTTATTTTTGGCGCTTTTGTCAGGATCTGCAGTGATGACAGCAACAATATCCAGCTCAGGAATCACATCAATTCGCTGCCCGCCAAAACCAAGTGCCGAATAAACTGTACAACTCCTGTTTTTCTGTTTGTCTGCCTTGTTGTAAAGCCACCACAGGTATCCATAGCCGGAATCCTTGTCGAAGGAGACTTTTCTTTGGGTTGATTCCTTCACCCACTCCGACGGGATCACCTGCTGCCCCTTCCAGTTTCCGTTCTTGAGGTACAAATAGCCGAACTTAGCCATGTCTCTCGGAGTCAGGTTAAGAAGATGCCCACCCCCGAAATTTCCTTGATTGTCAGTACCCCAGAGTTTTTTCTCAATCCCGATTTGTGAAAACAAAAACTTTTCCGCAAACTCCAGAGTACTCATTTGGGTAGCTTTTGAGATCACTCCCGATAAAAGATGAGACAGTCCCGTATCATAATTAAACCTCTCTCCAGGCTTTGAGACCAAAGGCTGCTTGATAGTGTATTCAAACCAGCTGCTGCTTCTGAACCAATCATAGAAATTTGTTTCTGCCGGTTTGAAGCCAGCCGTCATTGTAAGTGCCTGCCGAAGGGTAATGTCCTTTTTTTTCGGATCATCCACAGTAGAAAAAAATTCAGGAAAGAACTCGGCCAACTTTTGATCCAGGCTTGTAATATATCCCTCGCGAATAGCAATGCCTATCAATGAAGCGGTCACACTTTTGGTAACTGAGAAAGTATGCACCAAATCCTCTCTCTTCTTTTCTTGATAATATTTCTCATGAACCAAGTATCCGTTTTTGATCATCACAAAGCTATAAATATTCGGGAATTCAGCCCGGATATGATCATCTGCTTTCAGAAGCACCTGTTCATCGACTCCTTGTTGTTCAGGAGCCGACTCTGCCCATTCGTTACTGACTGCCGTCAGTTTGTTTTCTTCCGTTTTAGTTGGGGGATTGGTGTTGCATGCTGAAAAGAGCAATATCAGCGTCACAAACATCGGCATAAACCTTTTAAACTTTATTCCCATTTATTTCCCTTCTTTATTTGAAAATAACTATCCTTTTTCATACTCTACTTTAATGATTCCATATAAATATATACTTGCAGAAGAAAAACTGTAATTCTGCTTGCGTATCAAATGTACTATAAAAAGATGCATATATAGAACTCGGTATGGACCATAATGAATCAGGCTGGAATCAAACCGTCCAATTCGTTACAAAGTCCTACCAATTATAGTATGCCAAGAAATCCGGAGATAAAAGCATCAAACCATATTTTAAAAATATCAACCTTCTCCATCCATTGAATTTCATGACATAAAAAAACAAACCTTGGTAAGGTTTGCTTCTTAAACGTTATTCAATATTCTGTTTTATATTCTCTTCAATCACATGATCAAACAAATCACGGATTGCTATAACGGTCGGATTGGAAGATGATTTGAACTGCAAATTGTCAACTTCAGCGATGGGCAGCACTTTGATGGAAGTTCCCGAAATGAACAACCCATCCATATCCTGCAGGTGCTCTACACCGATGAGGGTGATGATCACTTCGAATCCCAATCGCTTGCAGGTATCAATGATATACTGTCTTGTAATTCCCTTTAATACATATTCCCCGGGTGCCGTATACACTTTTTTGCCTTTGACGAAGAATACGTTGGACCGGCTGCCTTCGGTGATTTTTTTATCCTTGTTTACAAGAAGCACTTCAAATACCTTGTCTTCCTCAATTTTCCGGCTTACCTTGTCCTTATACTCACTGCTGACAAGCTTGGCATTGGGTTTTTCCCGCTCAAGCTGCAACAAACTCACGGAAACACCCTGCTCGATTTCATCTTTGCCGGGATAATAACTTTTGCTGATATATAAAAGCAAATTCTGCTTTCCATTCCTCATATAGATCACAAGCTTCACATTGCAGTTCACCAGTTCATTTTGTGAAATCAATTTCTGAATTTGCTTTTTAATCTCCTGCTGCGTATAAGCGGTTTCCAATCCAATGAGCTTCAATGAATCTCTTAATCGGCTGTAATGATCCTCCCAAAACAAGGGGACCTTTTTTATGATTCGGATGACCTCGTAGACCACATTATCCGAAGGAATATCGAGAAGGCTCATAGAGTCCGCTTTTTCAACTGAATCATTTAAAACATATAGTTTTCCTGCATTATCCAACATTCAACCATCCCCTAAAATACGTTCTTTTAAAGAGCATAAACCTATTTTAATCAAACAGACACCTTCTGTCAAACAGGAACTCCAGGAGATTATGTTAATGAATATATTTATTTTATTTCGTTTTTAGTATATAATTTATAAGCTGATCAAACAAATAACCGGGATCACTCATTCCTTAATTAAACTGGTTATCCTGCTGTTTAATCAAGGAATGGCCTGCATGCGAATGTCAAATAGTTCGTTTTATAAAGCGAACTATCAGTATAGCAGTATTTATTTATGTTAAAAATGTTAGTGAAAAATACAACAGTAAAAGGAATGATGGCTTTGGCTAGAAACTTGGATGAATTAAAGGAACAAGCAAAAAAGAATCTCTGTAAAGGGGTTCGTGTACTGCGCTTCAGAAGAACAAAAACCTGGAAAGTGATCAACCGTTACCTTTACGGATTAATGTTTGCTGAAGATATGAAGATTGCCGAACTTGCCGCCTTGGTCAAGGTTCGTCCCCGCACAGTTGCAGCCTGGATTTATGAGGGTACCATCCCCAAGCAGGAGACAAGGGAAAAGGTCTGTGAAATACTAAGCTCCCCGGAAACCGTATTGTTCAATGAGGAAGAAATCAAAGCCAGGAAAAATGAGTTTTACAAGAAATAAACCGGCAAGCGTACCTCTATACAGGCTAATACCTCGTTCGCCGAATAACGTCTCCAAGCTTTGCAATGATTGCATCAATATTCTTGTTCTCATTAAGAGAAAACTGGTTTGTGGCAGCATCATAGATCAAGTCGTACTTGGAACCGGCCTGGTCATTTAACATATCCGTATTGACAAAGCGATTGATATAGTCTTCTGTAGTGATTCTGATCAGATTGGAGATTTCCCTGAGGGAATGAAAATCTTCGATCGTCAGGATGGCCCCGTAATCAAAATATTTCTTTCCCTGAGCACACCGGACAATTAATGCCGATATAAACAGTATTTTCTTCTCAAGATAAAGGCTGATTTCTATTTTTTTCCCAGGATTTAATTGAGCGTCGGTAATGATTCTAAGTCCATACTTGCTGATATCTTTTAAGAAGGCAACGTACCGCCTCTGCTCGTTCACAACCTTCAGGTCTGCATAATAGGATACCGGATATCTCTCATACATACGCTTGTTTTGTCCCTGGATTACTGTATTGTCACACAATACCTGAAAGGAGCCCCTACGGGACATTTTTTCTTTAACGATACACCCAATCATGGCTATGTTGGATTCTTCCCGGTAAAATATAACGGCAGGCTCCCCCTCGGATATTGCATTGTTTATCCGGCCCTCATCCGTCTGTATGACAAGCAGGTTATTATCGGCGTCAATAACACTGCCTTTGATATTCAGCTTTGATGAAAAGTGATATATAAAAACATCAGCACCACAATGAATTTTCATAAATTCTCTCTCTAAAATATTGTCGGTACTTCTATTATACTACCTTTTTCCCAATTGTTTAATAATTTTCTAAATAAATTTACATAATTTGCATAGTTTTATCCATTTCTCTGCTAACCTATTTGTTCTCAATTTTCCAGCTTGAGTAGGGGGACCGCATCAGATTGGAATTAAAATATCTGGATATCCCCGTCACTTCGGATCCAATCCAGTCAGGCTTTTCAAACGCTTCGTCTTCGTGACTCAATTCAATTTCGGCAATGACCAACCCCTCGTTTTCACCCTTGAACTCATCAATTTCCCATAGAAACCCCTTGTACTCATATTTGTATCGGTACTTTTCTATAATGGGCTTTTCACATAAAAATGCCAGCATTTCCTCCGCATCTGCCAATGGAATCTCATATTCATATTCCAGCCTCGTTGCTCCAATAGATTTACTTTTTACCGTTAAAAATCCTTTTTCATCACAAATACGCACTCTTACCGTTCGCCCTGCCATGGAGCAAATATATCCCTGCTGATACAGAATACCTTTCGCCAGCTGATGGTAACTTTTATCCTTAACTAAAAATTTACGTTCGATTTCCTTCCCCATCGCAATCCTCCGGATCAACTTTTTTAAAACTCTATTTCTTCAATTGTTTGTGGTTATCACGCTTCAGTAGAAAATTTTTAGATTATAGAAAAATTTTCTTACCTCCGCGCATTTCAACGAGGCGGGAGAAATGCCCACCGCCTGAAAATCCAAGCTGTATCCGCCGCCTTAAGAGGTGGGGGGCATTGATTGACTCGTTATAAACATAAAATTAGCACAAATCCCATCTTTTCACAAGAAGCAACTGGCTAAATTCAATCTTCTTTTCAATGGATGCAATGGTTTCAATTTTTATCGTACTTGAAAACAAAAGCTGTAATGATTACTATAATATAGAAACCTAATACGACAAGCGCAGAATTAAATTGCTTGCAAATACTTATATAAACCATTCAAACAAGGGAGTTGAAAGCATTGAGCATTGAAAGTGTACAAAAGCATTTTTCAGAAAAAGGTCTTGACTTTAAGATTGTTGAATTTGAAGAAAGTACCGCCACAGTGGAACTGGCCGCTCTAGCTTTAGGGGTTGAACCGGCAAGAATCGCCAAGACTATGGCCTTTCGGTTAAAAGAAAAAGACATTTTGATTCTATCCAAGGGAGATGCCCGGGTGGACAATAGAAAGTATAAGGATACCTTTGGTGAAAAAGCAAAAATGCTAAAGCCGGATGAGGTCTTGGAAGTAACAGGGCATCCCGTTGGTGGTGTTTGTCCTTTTGGGCTCAAAAACAACCTGGAGATTTATTTGGATATTTCCCTCAAAGCCTTTGACTCTGTTTTTCCCGCAGCTGGCTCACGAAATTCCGCGGTTGAGATGACTCCGAGCCAATTGGAGGATGTCACGGGAGCTACCTGGATAGATGTGTGCTAAACTGAAAACCAACTAACAAAAAATCCCTGCCGGACATTTCAACCGAACTAGCTCATATTGTTAGTATTCAAGCAGTTTAACCGGTGATTTTCTTTACCCCTTTTTGCCGTTTAAACTGCTGCCCCGCTTTTTTTATTATTTCATATTCCGACTTGAATAAACACCGATAAATTCGTGAAGAATATAGGTACAGTTGAATAGCGAACGGTATCATATGTAGCTGTTCGACTCAGGCTTATAATACAACGACGTATTTATTGCCTTGGGATGGGTGTTTCGGCCCCATCCCTTTTTATGCACTATTTCAGATTTACCTCATATGCTGTATGGGGGTGAAAAATTCATGACCGAGCGGGCTGCAAGAGATTTATTCATATTGGTTTTTATCGTTGGCGTACTGTTCTTTCTCACTTTTCTATATGGGTGTTTTTCCTAAGATGATCTTAAATCACAGTATGATAATGTGCATTATGATAATATATCATCAAGTATACACATATGTAGTCACTGATGCTACTCTTCTTCCACACCCGATAATTTATAGTTATTAATGCAACTGAGCTTCCTATATTTATTTCATGAATGTTGAATAAAGTTTGGAAATTTTATGGGAAATTATGTATATGATTCACTATATGTTATTATAAAGAATGTTTAAGGAAAACAGACACAAAATAAATCCATGTACACTATTCATCTGATGATTCATACAAGATTTGTCGGTGTTAAAAAGGAGAACGGATTTATGGAAATACTGATGAACAGTTATTTTTTATCCTTTATCATTCCATTTATAATAACAGCAGTTTATTATATCATAACAAGAAAACTATACCATAGCTTAGGATTGGCTTTTTTGATATCTATTGGACTCATGGCCTACTATAGTTTATATAATGTATGGTG
>JAOAAU010000123.1 GCA_026418695.1 Clostridia bacterium | reverse complement strand
CTATACAGGTCATCTCTTTCAAATTACTCACCGATGCACACCTCCAACTCTTGCAAGCCTTCAAGCTCCTGTGCTTTAAGTTTCAACCGGATCATTTCGGCAGGGTTGAGATTTTTCATACTGAAGGATTTGATTTTTTGCAATCCGCATCTAAAAATAACTTTTTTATCTCTTAAAGGCTCAGTGACCCTCATGGAGAAGATAACATCTTTTTTCCCGGAAATCCGCTGAGGCAATATATATCTTACCTTGTCACCGGATTTTACGGATACTGCTTGCGTATGATCACCTCGAGTACCTCGCACAAAATTCACAGCTGCTTTGGCTGCACGCTCTCCCTCGGAAGATACATGGTCTACCAGATCGTGCACCTGTAATACGTTTCCGCAGGCAAATATTCCCGGGATGTTCGTCTGAAGGTCTTCATCAACAGAAGCACCGCTGGTAACCTCATCAAGAATGACTTCTGCATTTAGTGACAGCTCATTTTCAGGAATAAGCCCAACCGAAAGAATCAAAGTGTCGCATTCTATCTTCCTTGTGGTTCCTCTAATCACTTCTCCCCGGTCATCGACTTTCGCAGTGGTTACGCTCTTTACTCTTTCTTTACCTTCTATATTGATAACGGTATGGCTTAACAAAAGGGGGATGTCATAATCCTCAAGACATTGGGTAATATTCCTTGGCAGACCGCTTGAGTAGGGCAGTTTTTCCAAGACTGCGATGACTTCCGCACCTTCCAGAGTCAATCTTCTGGCCATAATCAGGCCAATATCCCCTGAGCCAAGGATTACAACCTTTTTCCCAATCATGATGTTCTTAAGATTGACAAGATGCTGTGCCACTCCCGCAGTAAATACTCCCGCTGGTCTTGTTCCAGGTATACTGATGGCTCCCCTGGTCCGCTCCCTGCAGCCCATAGCCAGAATAACCGCTCCGGCGCTGTAGACTTGGAGACCTGAAGGACTGACTACGGTTACTTCCCTTTTTGAATTCAAATCCAGAACCATGGCTTTCGTCATGATTTCTACGTTGAGTTTTTTGGCCTCCTCCACATAACGTCCAGCATACTCAGGGCCTGTCAGTGCTTCATTAAACTTGATCAACCCAAATCCGTCATGAATACACTGATTTAAAATTCCGCCGGGAACAGCCTCACGCTCGATCACCAGCACGTCTTCCATACCGTTCTTTTTTGCCTCTATTGCAGCAGCAAGACCTGCAGGTCCAGCTCCTATGATGATAATATCTTTTTGGATCATCCGATCGCCCCCATTCAACACCATTAAACCCAAATTAAAACTTGATAATCTACGAGATCAGACTCTGGTATCCTTACTTGACTTTGCCTGTGAACATCCTGGAATTCTTACCCCTTACGGTAATCTCTTCAGGCAGAATTCCATACTCGTTTGTCAGAATATCGACAATCCTTGTCAAACAATAGCCTCCCTGGCATCTTCCCATCATGGCTCTCGCCCTGTATTTTATACCTGCAAGGGTCTTCACTCCCAGAGGGTTGTTGATTGCATCCAGAATTTCTTTTCTTGTAATGCCTTCGCATCTGCATACAATTTCTCCATAATCCGGACACTCTTTAATCAGTCTGGCTTTGTCCTCAATTGGAAGTTCCCTGAACTCGAGGATTCCTTTTCTTTCATTGATAAACTCCCGCTTCTCAACTAACTCCTCTTTACTTCCAATAATATCTCTAACCATCCTGCTGATGGGTATGGAAGACGTCAGTCCTGGAGATTCTATCCCAATCAGGTTGATCAATCCCTGTACTTTATAGGATTCTTCGATGATGAAATCTCCGAATCCGCCTACCTTTGGCCCAACAATTTTGGAACGAATACCGGAATAACTTCTGATTACGTGTTTCAGGCTTAAAGGAGGGAGAAGCTCTTTCGCTTCCTTGAACAACTGTTTCATTACATCCTTTGTAACCCCATAATCACTTTTGGTCTTGATGTATTCCGCACTGGGCCCGATGAGAATATTCCCTTCCATCGTTGGCGTGAGATGTACTCCAAGTCCACCAATACCGGGTCTTGGTACAGGGTATACCGGCATCTTCAAATAATCCCTGGTTCTTTTATCTAAAATATAATACTGTCCTCTGCATGGATAAATCTTATACCCCGGTTCACCGGCCATGAATGCAATCTTGTCCGAATACAGCCCTGCAGAATTGATCAGATAGCGGCTAAAGAAATTGCCTTTCGCGGACTTCACCCTGAACACGCCGTCTTTTTTGCTGATCCCTCTGACCTCAGCTTCAAGATAGAACTTTACACCATTCACAACAGCGTTTTCTGCCAGTGCAACCGTATAAATAAAGGGATTGGTAATGGCTGTGTTTTTTGAAAACATAGCAGCAATCCCACCGACATGAGGTTCAAGTTTTTTAACTTCTTCTGCCCCAATCAGTTCCAACCCTGGAGTCCCATTCTTCCTACCGGCTTCCATCAGCTTCTCAATTCCCTGAATATCGCTTTCTTCGAAAGCGACTACCAGCTTCCCGGTCTTTTTATATGGAACGCTCAATTCACGGCATATTTTTTCAAAACCCAGGTTTCCCTGCACACAAAACTTGGCCATGAGGCTCCCCGGTTTGTTATTAAAACCTGCATGTACAACGGCACTGTTTCTCCCACTGGTTCCTGCGGCAACATCGCTTTCCTTTTCCAAAACAGCAACCTTCAGCTCATACTTTGAAAGCTCTCTGGCGATGGCACAGCCTACAGCCCCGGCGCCCACAATAATTACATCAAAGATATTCTCCATACGAAGCCCCCCAAACAGAGTATCCGAATTTGTTCTATGATCACATCGTCTTTTTAACCATTAATTATACACTAATTCTTGTCGATTACCAAATCCTTGCCTTTCAAGCAGTTGCTTTCCGTCGGTGATTTCAGTCCATTATGCGCAAATAGCATCTTCTTTTTCGAAATTGTTGCTTTTTTAACAATCGAAATATTCTCATCGGCAAATAAAAAAGCATCTGTTGTTATTCTACAATAGATGCTCTAGCTGTTGTCTGGCAATTACGGATACAATAGAGTCTAAATAGTGATGTAATAGATTCGATTGCCGTTCCTTTCAATATATTTTTTCAAATCATCAAACGAGATCCATACCGTCGCAGTATTGTCATTGGGATGAACGCCAAGCTTGCTTTTCCCCACAAGATCGTGGTCGAAGGCAACCTCAACAACACCATCCGTGTTATTAATCACAGCCAGAGGTGTTACTTCTCCCTTTTGAAGCTTCAGCATCCTGTAAAGCCTCTCTTCCGAAGCAAAACTCAGCCTTGTACAGCCCAACTGTTTTTGGATGCTTTTCAAATCTGCTTTTTTATCTTTATCCAGAACAATCAGAAAATGCCGCTCACCCTTTGCATCCTTTAGAAACAAGTTTTTACATATGTCCCCATACTGCGTGATATTCAGGTGTTCCAAATCTTCAACGGTAAACGCTGCCGGATGGTTCATAACCTGATATTCTATATTTAACTCATTCAATCTCCCATATACTTTCTCTTGCCGATTCATCAGTGTTGTCCTCTATTCCTTTTAAGCGCTTTCATAATCATAAATACAATTACCAGCAGCAGGACACTGCAAACTGTCACCGTACTACCATTTATTAGTTTACTAATATCTCCGGAGGTCTGCAATGTTGTATTAGAATTTTTCTCCTCAGGACTAATTGTTTTAGCTGGTACTTCCTTTGCAACAGGACGATTGGAAGAGGTTTCAGGAACACTGGCTTCTTTTTCTTTAAATTTCTTATTCAGTCTTTTAAAATTTTCGTTGGAGTACCATCCGTTATTGATATAATGGTTCATGCGTATGACAAATTCGTAGGTACTTTTTAGTTTCAAGGTCTTTTTATCCAGAGAATCTGCTTTTGCAGCAAGATCTTGATAGACTCTGTACCCGTCTTGGGATTGCTTCACTACAACAGCACAATAGTCCCCTTTCTTTGGGATGGATACCTTGCCAATGGCGACCATATATTTAAAATCAAGGATCTCCACAGTATCCGATGTATATTCGCCAAACACTACTTCAGAAATTTTTATCGTTACCTTGGTTTGATCAATCTTTTGCACGGTACCGATAAAACAGTTATCTGCCAATAGCAATGCGCTTTCCGGAACATCCCCGGCAAATGCTGAAGTTTGCATCATAAGGAAAAACAATAGAGCCAAACTGAAACCTAATATAAACTTTACTCTCATAACAGCCCCCTTTGAAAGATAGCATTGCACGATACGCCTCTAAGAATTCCACTTAAGTATAGACGCAAAGTATCATAGAGTTATATCCTGGATGTAACAAAATTGTAAAAAGTGCGAGTGCCAAACCTTTTTCCCTTCAAGACCATAGAGATGCTTAGAAATAAGATGCAAAAAGGGGGTATCATGGATTACGCATGAGCCCCCCACTTTAGCAATTATTATATTTTAGATACTTCTCACACATAGTAGAGCGTTAGTTTATGAAGCGCCCTAGTCATGGCTACATACAGAAGCTTGATGTCCAATTCGGATTTCCCGAACTGTTCGGCATTTGCAATGAAGACTGCATCAAACTCCAGCCCTTTGGACAGATACGAAGGGACAACCACAATTCCTCCCTTGTATTGGTCTTCCTTGCCGGTGATCAGGTTGGCTTCCGGAACAGCTTTCGCAATCTTTGGATGGACGCTGATACACTCCTCCAGCGTCTTGCAGATCACAGCAATAGATTTCAGTCCATCATTTCGGGTATCTGAGATCTGCTTGCATAAATCCGAAATCATTTCTTTTTCGTCTTTTACCCGGACTGATTTTACCGGTTCTCCATGCCGGATGACTGGCTTAGCCTTCAGAAAATCTTCATTTCCCAGAGCGCTGATGACATCATTGGCAGCCTCCATAATCTCCACGGAGGTTCTATAGCTTTGCTCCAGGGTCAGGTACTCCGGTTTTTTATCCTCAAAAACTGCTGCCAACACTTCTTTCCAGTCCTTGATTCCCCTGTAGGAATGAATCCCCTGGCATAAGTCTCCCAGGATCGTAAACGAACTGTCTTTGATGATTTTTCTCAGTGCATAGAGCTGGAATATGCTGAAATCCTGGGCTTCGTCGATAATAATCTGCCTTACGGGAATCTTTTCATCAATCCCGTAGATCAAATATTTCAGATACGTCAGCGGTGCAAAGTCCTCAACCTCAATAAAGCCTGCTTTGATCACTTTATTTGTATATTCAGCCAGATAGGTGACTGTTTCCGTATCCGCGAGTCCGACGGATAACTGCAGCAGCAATTTTGTATCTTTCATTAGGTCGAAATAATATTCCCATGGGCTGAACTTGGAGATCCTCTTGATATAGTCATTGACTGCTTTCTTTGCGTTGCTTTCCAGCCTTTTGATCCGCTCATCCCTCTTGTCAATGGCCTCAACAATAAGTTTGTGCCTTTCTTCATTGTCCTCCATGGTTTCCTTCAAATGCATGATACGATCATCACATTCATCATTCAAGCGGTTGATAATCTTGCTTTTCATGGATTTCAGCCGGTTATTGAGATGCTTCTTGATCTCATCCATCCTTTTAACCAGCGCCCACCTTTTGTATTCCCCTTTAAACAGGCTGTCAATCTCCTTATAGGGATATACAATGACCCCTTCGATGGTAAAATTCTCTTTTGGAATGAAGTCCTTTTCAATATGCTCTACATATCGGTCCATGATGGTCTTGAACTTCATGGAGGCTTTCAGTTCCGTAGCTTTAAATAGTTTTCTGCTTTCCTCGGACATTGGCTCTCCTGGCCTGGTCATAAACAGTGCCAGTTTCTCATTGGGGTCCTTGACTTTGAATTTTTTTCCCAGCAAATCCACCGCGAAAGATTCAAAGGTGGACTGCACCACTCGCTCAACCCCCAATTCGGGTAAAACCTCCGATATATAATTAAGGAAAAGCCTGTTGGGTGCAATGATCATAAAGTTTTCAGGCTTTAATGTCTTTTCGTGGTTATAAATCAGGTATGCAATCCGGTGAAGCGCGATGGTTGTTTTTCCGCTCCCTGCGGCTCCCTGCACCACCATGGGCCTCCACATATCCGCACGGATGATCTTGTTCTGCTCCGTCTGAATGGTCGATACAATTTCCTTCAGCCGGTTGTCTGCACTGGCTCCCAGATAAGACTGCAGAAAATCGTCATTGGTGGTAATATCAATATCAAAGATATCCTGAAGGATGCCTTCATTGATGGAAAACTGCCTTTTTGTCAGCATTTTCCCCTGGATGTCTCCATCCGGACAAAAGTAGTGGGCCTCTCCCAGTCGCTCCTCATAATAAAGATTGGCAATGGGTGCCCGCCAATCCACGATAATGACCTGCTGGTCTTCATCTCTCATGAGGGACATCTTTCCGATATACAGCTTTTCTGAGTCTTTTTTCCCGTCTTCCTGAAAATCAACTCTCGCAAAATAGGGTTTGCTTCTTGCAGTAATCAGGTTTCTCAGCTTCAGTTCCATGCTGCCCTGCAGCAGGGTATTGACCATCAAGTCCACGTAATTCGAACTGCTGTCGGAGTTTAAATGCTTTTTGATCCGGTCAACTTCCTTATCCAATTTTTCTTTCTTTCCCAATGTGGCTTCCAGTGTCTTTCCCACATAGTCCAGTGTGTACCTGCACCTTTCCAGTTCTTCCTGATAGGCCGGATGGTTTGCAGCTGGCATATACGCACCACCTCCTGATAATTTAAATTCATGGAAATATCATTATATACTATAAAACCCGTTTGTAAACAGGAAAAAGCGTCGAAGGAAAATATTTTCCTTCAACGCATTCTCTTTATTACTTAGGAGACAATTCTCCGGTCTCAAAACAGCATATTAAAACCTGTGAAATATCCCTATATTTCAGTCACCTTGACTGTCCAAGCACTACAAATACTTTTTCAGCCACTCCAAAGCATTTTCCCACATTTCTTCCGTTACCTCATGCTTTACATTAGGGTATACAATCAACTTTAATTTATCCGGGTCCTTTTCATATTCCTTTTTTAGTTTGCCATAGAAGTCTTCCACCCTTCGAACTTTAAAATGCTTGTCGCTGTCCCCCACCTGACCTAAAATAGCCCTGGGATAGAACTTATCCAGCTGATTACCAGGACTATATTCATTCGCATAGATTTCCAGGTTCTTTTTCTGCTCTTCTGTTTGTTCTAAGGAAATCTCTTTCGGAATATCCCCGGGAATATCATCCCAGAAAGGAGAACTGATAAAGGGTACCGCTACCTTGATTCGGTCATCAATCACCATTGCCCGGTAGGTTACAAAGCCTCCCATGGAAACACCCATCATTCCGATTTTATCCTTATCAATGATCTCTTCCTTTGAATAAGTGTCAATCAGTACTTTGATATCATCCGCGGTCTCTTTGATAGCCTTGCGGATGACGTAAACATCAAGCTTCCCCAATGATTTTACTGCCTCGACTGTAAAACTGGTACCGGGACGTTCACCATGCATCCGGTTATCCAAGGCTACTACGTAGTACCCCATTTCCGCCAGGTCCTCCAATTTGTGATCCTTGTTCATAGCCTCCTTCTTCCCTGTAAACCCATGGCTTACAAGAAGTAGTGGTTTTTTCTTTCCATCGTCCTTATAAAATTCAAGGACCGGAATCTCATTGATTTTCCTTTTCACTTGTTTGACCCCCTTCTTATTCTCCGTCATCGATGTTGTATGAGATTTCAACGTGCACCCTGAAAGTGTCAGCAAAGAAATTAGTACTGCCAGCAATAAACTGATGGTTTTCATCCTACCTATCCCTCCATTTCAATAAGCAATTATGCTCTGATTTCAGCTAATGCTTTAACATACAAAGAATCTTTTTATTCTAAATATTACAAATGCAATAGCTTTAAGCTTTATGTTTTGAAGTATAAACCGTGAAGCAATAGACAGGTCAATGTTTTTTTACAGCTTTGTTTGTAAAATGAAAAGGTAACTTCTTGTTTGCAAATTTTCTGCGAATAATTTTAAAGTGGGGCCTGCTTATACAAGCAGGCCCCACTTCCCCTTAAAATCCAGCTTCAATTCATCCAATTCATTTCTTTAATCCTTCCCTATCCTTGTTTTCATCCACTGAACTCATTACGTTCAAAGCGTTCTTGTCAATGGATTTCAGGATGGACTCCCGGATGTTTTTCACCTGTTGATTTTCTTCTCTGCCGTCCTCCGTACTGATGTCCAGTTTGTCATTGATGATCAACCCAAGCAGTAGTTCAAATGCGTTTGTAACATTTGAGCCACCCTTTTCTGAACCCATACTGATAACAGTCTTTGGTACGAGATCGATTTTGGATTTTTCCAAAGCTGCCGTAAACCGGGTCATGATGTCCTGTACCAGCTGATAACGGGATCCGCCATAAGCTCTTACCTGTTCTTCGATTGCCATCGCTTTACCGATACCGACCCTTGCTTCCTTCTCGGCTTCCGCCTCTGCAATCGCCTTGATCTTAGCCGCTTCACCTTCTGAGATCGACCTGATCTTTGCAGCTTCCGCTTCAGCAATGGCCTTAATCTTGGAAGCCTCCTGCAAAGCTCTCTGATATTCGGCTTTACCCTGGTTGCCTTGAATCTGTATATTGATATCAGACTCTGTCAGTACTCTCTGCTGTACAGCCTTTGCTTCCGCTTCATTCAATTCTCTTTGCTTTTCAGCCGCTTTCTGCTGCTGTGAATAGGTTTCAACCTGTTCAAGGGCAATCTGTCTGTCTCTCAGCTGTGCCAGAATTAATTCAATCTTGTTATCATTGGCTGAAGATGAAGGCGTACCGATCAACACTTCCTCAAGTTCAAGGTTATAGTGATTGAACTTTGCCTTCATTTCATTGGACGCAACCGCCTGGATTTCATTTCTTTCATGAATGAGCTGTATCAAGGTCTTTGTCTGACCGATGTTCTTGAAGTACGCCGAAACCATAGGGTCCAAGGTCTGGTCTACCAGCATTTTTACATCTCCGAACCTTTGGATCACCAAAGGAGCCTTTTTGTAGTCGATGTGCATTACAACGGAAAGTGGCAGCGATGGCTCAAAAGCGTCTTTGGTAATCAGGCTGACCTCTTTCAAGTTTTCGTCGTACCTATGGTTACCGCTCTGGTTACTGATCCATTTCAAAATAATGTTGGTCGTCGGGATTCTTACAATTTTTCCAGCGTAGGTGTTAAAAGCATACTTCCCAGGCATTAAGGGCTCTCTCCAGACACCTCTGAAGCCCTTTTCAACCAATTCTCCGTGTTTGTATTCTTCTCCGGTGGAGTCTGAACCTTTAGGTCCGATATAAGATACAACAACACCTACAAAACCGACTTCAATGGTCGTCTTGTCAATTAACTCTACCGTTGCAAACAGTCTGTTGATGAAGTAGGTTCCATCTACAAGCACCTGATATTGTCTGCCCCTTAAACCGCCGGCTTTCAGGAACTTTTCAGGATCCTGGAAGTTGTTGTGGAAAGTCTCAGCATCGGCAGCATTATCTCCGACCGTAGGCGCGATAATATCATCCTTGTTCAGGGAAGGGCCGTCATGTACGGTAATAATACCGACTTTGTCATCGGAGCCTTTGATCACGATGGGTTTGAAGCCATCTCTTTCTCTAAGGAGTTCAGCCATCTTGTTGATGGTAGCATCTTCGGCATGAGTTCCCATCGGCAGGTAATGAACCTTATCCTCGGTAATGACGATGAACTGCGCCAGGTTGAAGGCGTAAGTACCTTCACGAATGATTCCTCTTTGAGGACCCTTCTGTCCTCCATTGATCAAAAATTCACGTACATTTTGGAAGTTGTTGCACTCAGGAATAATTCTACCCAAGGTTTGTGTTGGTTCCAACGGCTTACCGTCTCTTGCAAATACATAAGCGATCTGGCCTTGGGGTATGGTCACCAAAGGACAAATATGCACCTTATATTTAAAGGGGGTACGGAAATGGATACCGCCTCTTAACACCTCCGGCTGATATCCGGCTTCTCCGTTTAATGCAATGATCTGCTCATTTAAAGAACCTTTGGCAGACCACCATTTTTCTACGATACCGATTTTATTGTTCGGAATAATTCTTAAGCCAATAAGCTTCCACAAAATGATTAACCCGATCAAAGATCCTACAGCAATGATAGGAACTGTCAAACTCGCTAACATAATTAAAATCTCCTTTCAAAATACATTTCTAAGCATCTCGCCTTTGAGATAATACAAGCCCTTGCCGGATTTACTTTTATTTTCTCTTGCAATTCTCTTTCTTTGGAATTTGGTTAGCTGTGCTTATGAGGGGCTTCCCAGGAATAGCCGCACACTTTTGTAAAGAAGTGCTTTTTCTTATAAACAAAGTTAATCGTTAAATTTATTATAGTCCTGTTTGATGAATTCGTTAAATTCAATAGGTTGAAACGGCTACTGCTTTGGCTAAGTATCATGCCGTTGCAATCAAATTGCATATTTCGCTCATATACAATCTCTCTTTATCTTCAGTTTGCGTTCAAAATCGCAAGGATGGTTTTTTGAGGACCATGCCTCGGTTTTCAACTCTATTTTGGGTATAAATAAAGTTTTCATCTTTATAAAGACATGAAAAATAGCTATTGCATCACACAATAGCTATTTCTTTTAATCTCATTTAATTGTCGTCGCATTTTATGATTAATGAGTACTTCCTTCATCAACACTTCAATCTGACTGTACTACCCAGCGGTTTCTTCCAATTTCTTAGCCATCTTGTTATCACGCACCTCACCATAAATCTGGCTGGAGATCAGGATCACAACAATCAGAATGATCATAATGGAGGATACTGCTGCGATGGTTGGATCTACCTGAGTCCTTACGCCGTCCCACATTTTCTTCGGAAGCGTCGTTACTGATACCCCGGAGATAAAGAGTGTCACTACGATCTCATCAAAGGAGGTAACAAACGCAAAGAGTGCCGATGAAGCAATCGCCGGTTTTATGACATTCAATGTTACCTTCATGAAAGTAAGAAATGGATTTGCACCCAGGCTCATGGCTGCATATTCAAGATTGGGGTCCATACCTTTCAAGCTGGCTAAAACCGTAACGATGACAAAAGGAGTCGCCATGATGGTATGCGCCGTCACCAATCCGAAAGTGGTTCCTACAAGACCGGTTTTTGACTGGAAGCTGTAAACCGCAATAGCGATAATGATGGTTGGTACTACCAGCGGCATCAGAAAAATGTTCTGAAGGAGCTGCTTGCCCGGGAAATTTCCTTTGACCAACCCTATAGATGTCATGATTCCAAGGACCAGTGATAATATTGTCGTCAGCAAGCCTACCTGTATGCTTTTTATTGCCGCCTCAACCCATTCAGAATCTGAGAAAAAGCTCTCATACCACTGCAGGGAGAAACCAGGCGGTGGAAACGTAAGATACTGTGCCGAGCTGAAGGAAATCGGTATAACAATAAAAACCGGCAATATTAAGAAGATGATAATGAATATCGTTAAAATTCGTGCAAACATCTGCTATTCCTCCTTTACCACAGTTTATCCAATCGTAGAAATCTTCTTGACAACATCAAAAGCAACAGTGTTACAGCAAGCAGTACAAAGGATATTGCCGATGCAAATCCCCAATTGAGCAGGTCTCCTACCTGAATCTGTATCAATTGAGAGATCATGCTGTCTTTTTGTCCCCCCAGGAGGGATGGTGTGATAAAATATCCGATTCCCATGATAAATACCAGCATACTGCCGGACATGATCCCCGGAAAGCTCAAGGGTAAAAACACTCGGGAGAAAACCTGAAATGGCCTTGCTCCAAGGTTGCTGCCCGCAGACAAAAGATTTTTATCAATTCCCTGCATGACTGAATAGAGACATAGAATCATATAGGGCAGCAGAACATGGGTCATACCGATGACGACGCCGGTGGTGTTATAAATCATCTTGATGGGTTCATGAATGATTCCAAGCTTCAAAAGCATTTGATTGACTACACCCTGTGTCTGCAGCAGTACCATCCATGCGTAGGTTCGAACCAGCAAACTGGTCCAGAAAGGGATCAGAATTGCGATCAGGATCAGTCCCTTTGCCCTTTTTGAAGCAAAGGTCATGGTATAAGCTACAGGATATCCCAACACAAGGCAGGTAAGTGTAACAATTGCACCTATCTTCAAGGTAAGCAGCAGAACTCTGATATATAATCCCTCGCTGAAAAACCTTACATAATATTCGCTGGTCAAATGCCCGTTGTATATACTCTGGATAAAGATATTTAAGAGCGGATAGCCGAGAAAAACTGCTATGAAGATCACCGGTAAAACCAGAAGCGTTCCCGGGTTGGAAAGCGTAATACCGATTCTTTCAGTCCAGCGGGGTTCAAAAACCCGCTGGACTTTATTCGACATACTATTTTCTTTGACAGCTATGTTCATTGATTTTTCCATACCTCACACCTTCTTTCAAAGGATGGACTCCATTGGTTATTGTTCAATCAGCCATTTCTGGAAGCGTTCATTGACTTTATCAAAGTTTTCTGCCCACCAATTTACATCGATGGAAACCTGCAGCGGTCTTTTTTCAGGGGATGTTGAAAGGGTTGCCTTTGTAGCCTCATCCATCAGATCATAGGCCTTTTTATTGGGTACACCGTATGGGTACGCTTTGGCAAAATCCGCTTGCGGCTGAGGTGATGTTGCAAAAGCAATGAACTTCATTGCCAGTTCCTTCCGAGTGGTTCCCTTAGGCACTGCCCAGGAGTCTACCAAAAGTACACTCTGGTTAACTTCGATTTCAACCTGCGCCCCCTGTTTTTTAGCCGCAATAATTCTACCGCTCCAAACACCACCGAGTGGAGTTTCCTTATCTGTAAGCAGCTGAGCGGATTGAGCACCCGTTGCCCACCATGCTTTCACGTTCTTCTTAATCTTATCCAGGCTCTTGAAGGCTCTGTCAACATCCAGCGGATAGAGTTTATCCGGTGCAACGCCATCGGCTAAGAGTGCGATTTCAAGAGTGGGTACCGGCCATTTTTGTAAAGTTCTGGCCTGTGGGAATTTGCTTGTATCCCAGAATTCAGCCCAGTTTTTCGGATGGCTGCCTGTCTTGACAACTTCGGAGTTGTAGGCAATTCCTGTTGTGTAATACTCGGCACCTACAGAATAATCATTGGTAGACATGGGGTCCAGGTCTGTCTTGTCTATGATGTTGAAGTCCAGTGGTTCAAGAAGATTTTCCTTAATTCCTCTTGGAACAAAGTCTGCATCCAGGTCCATAACATCCCATTCAGTCTTTCCTGCTGCAACCATGGCCTTTAGCTTTCCATAATCCGGTGGGCTCACTTCCTTGATCTTAACCCCGAATTTTTCTTCAAAAGGTTTGAATATTGCTGTTCTTTGAGCGTCCTGTATGGCTCCTCCCCAGCTGACCACTACTAATTCCTTGTCTGCTTTTTTAGGTTCTTCCTTTTTAGTCTCTTCTTTTTTAGTTTCGCTGGTTTTTTGCTCAGCTGGAGCCGCTGTGCTTGCACTTTCCGTCTTCTGACCACATCCTGTCAACAAAAATGAAATCAGTGTTACTGCAACCATTGTTCTCATCATGATATTTTTCAGCTTCATCGTTTTTCCCTCCTGAGTTAATTTTTAATAATGACCATATCTTCCGGTTTTGCTCCGATTTTGATCATGGATCCTGTTTCTATGGCACTTGCATTTTGTGAAAACATTTTTACTTTTGCGATTTCACCCGTTTTCAATTTAACCTTCAATTTTACTGCTTCTCCGATATATACGGCTTGTTCGACCATTGCCTCGAAGATGCTTCCATCATAATTATCACCAACAACATGGATTTTTTCCGGTCTTACCAGCACCGTGATGTCCTCTCCCTTGCATAAGAACTTATCCTTATATGGGATCACCATGGTTCTGTCTCCTAGAATCCTTACGGTCACACTTTCTTTTTCAGCGTTAACCACCTTGGCTTTGATCAGGTTGGCTTCACCGATAAATTTTGCAACAAAATTACTGTTCGGTTTTTCGTAGATCTCTTCGGGTTTCGCTACTTGCGCGACACTGCCGTCTTTCATCACGCATACCTTGGTTGCCATGGTCAGCGCTTCTTCCTGGTCGTGGGTCACACTGATGGTTGTGATTCCAAGTTCCCTTTGAATTTGTTTGATCTCCATCTGCATATGTTTTCTCAACTGCTTATCCAGTGCTGCCATTGGTTCATCCAGCAGCAGAATAGGCGGATTAAAAACCAATGCTCTTGCCAGTGCGACTCTCTGCTGCTGCCCACCGCTCAACTGTCTGGGATACCTCTTTTCATATCCTGTCAGCTTTACCTTTTCCAGAACCTGCTTTGTCAGCTTCTGAATCTCTTTTTTTGAAATCTTTCTGATTTTCAGTGGAAATGCGATATTTTCTTCCACCGTCAGATGGGGGAATAACGCATAGTTCTGAAACAACATTCCAATATTTCTCCTATACGTCGGTTTTCTTGTGATATCCTCACCATTGATCCGGATGATTCCTTCCGAAGAATTTTCAAACCCGGCGACCAGCTTCAGCACTGTTGTTTTTCCTGCCCCACTGGGTCCCAGGATGGTAAGAAACTCTCCATCCTGTACATCCAGGTATACAGATCTTAAAACTTCCTTATCCTGATATTTCTTTGAGACTCCGATCAGCTCAATATTTGCACCCATCCTTCAACACCTCCTGCTTACCAAATTACATTTTCGAACCACGATTCCATTGAAAAAATTTAATAAAAAAAGTCTCCCCAAGCGAAGAATAACTTCGCTCAAGAAAGACTCCATTGATATCGAAAGCACACTACCTGGTAGTGCTTAAGATGTGCTATTCACTTTTCACTGCAATTGTATCACAGCGCTTTTCGTTTTGCAAGTTATAGTTTTAAAAATTTCATTTTTTATTCTACAAAGCCTGCCTCGTTGAATTGTTTTTAAAAAAATGAAATCCGGACTTCTATTTGCATCATTTCAGTTTCAGCAATTTGAATTACATGTTTCTATTTTAAATAGATTTGCCCCGTTTGAATATGTTCAGTTTAGACAAAGACGTTTGTATAAAAGTCACAATCACCTTACATCGATTGGTTTAGTGATGATTGCTGATTAACTGCCCGATCATCAAGGCTATCTGCAGCCGGATACAATCCTGCAAATCCTTTAAATCCAATCCGGTGATTTCCTCAATTTTCTGAATACGGTACTTTAACGTATTGCGGTGAATAAAAAGCTTTTCGGAGGTGGTGGTAATATTCCCGCTCTCCTGCAAATACATTTCAAGGGTACTGATGAGGTTATTGGAGTTTACCTTGTCGTATTCAATGATGGATCCAAGAACATCCTGATAGAACCTGCCCAGCACTTGCTGATCCTTGATTTCAAACAGCAGAGAATATAATCCCAGCGCTTTATAATAGCATACTCCGTTTTTAGCGTTGGACTGTTTTGCAACTGTTAAGGCAAATTCAGCTTCTTTAAAGCTTTTTCTTATATCTGTCAGTTCAGAATATGCATTCCCAATACCAATACTGACCGTCAGTCCTGAAAGCTTTTTTTGTACGGATTTTCTGATTTCATCGATGATCCTGTTCAGTTCCTTCGTTCCATCCTCCTGAACCTGTGTAAGGAAGACTACCGAGTCGCTTCTCAACAACATCAATGACTTTTTGCTATGGTTATACATGACCTCCTGCACAATTCTCTTGAGTGTAACCTTGAGATCCATCACAGCTTTTTCGTCCTTCAGTCCTTTACTTTTCAGATGCACTGCAAAGTTGTCAAAGTCTGCGATGCCCACCCGGAATGAGCCTTTTTGCTCAAATCCGTAGTATTTGATTCGGTCCTTCAAGCTTTCATCCCCGCGGATATCACTGAAAAGGACGTATTCCAGGAGGTTTTCGATGGACATCTCTTCCTTTTCCTTCAGAATGATGGCACTGCAGATATCCCGGGTGATCTCCACCAGTTTGGTCTCCCACGGCAGTTCAAAGATCGGGAGAGACAGACGGTCGGCCAGTTCAATCACCTTCTCTGGAATCACCGGAATATAGGGGCCAACATTAATGATCAGTCCGGAAACCTTTTTTGTATTGATCTTTTCTACCAGTTCAACCAAAAGGTCTGTATTCCCTTTAATCCCCAGACCCGTAATGAATACGAGTTCACCGCCATATAACCAGTCCACCACCTGCCGGGTATCCTCAAAGCATTCGGCAACATAAATCCACCGAACCGGCTTATCCATCCCCTCCGAGCCAGCAATCACCCTAACATCCTGCATCGACGGCAGCTTAAGAATTTCCCTGCATATCATAGCCATAAAGCATCTCTTCTTTCAAGATAAACTGTTTTTCTATTTGAATCATTTCACCACTTTTTCAGCTGCAATTGGAACCCTTTATCCTAAGATCAGGAACCTTACCGTAAAAGCAAGAAGGTTCACAGAAAGTTATTGAATCCCGGCTCGCAAATTTCGATCCTTGTTGGTTAATAAGATATAACGAATGTTTTGAAGGTCTATCTTGATTCTATGATATGATTTGTTATTAGAATAGTCAATCAATTTACACTACACCCTGTGCCAGCATCGCTTCCGCCACCTTGACAAAGCCTGCGATGTTAGCCCCTGCAATGAGGTTATTGGGCTTGTCATAATACACTGCTGCTTCTTTTGCATTTCTGTAAATGTTGCTCATGATTTTTTTCAAACGATTGTCTACTTCATCGAAGGTCCACGAATACCGCATACTGTTCTGCGCCATCTCCAATGCCGATGTAGCTACCCCACCGGCGTTGGCCGCTTTTGACGGAGCAAACAACAACCCGTTTTCCTGTAATATCCGGATGGCCTCCGGAGTACAGGGCATGTTTGCTCCCTCACCGACTGCCTTGCAGCCGCTGCTCACCAAAGCTTTTGCCGATTCCTCATCCATTTCGTTTTGAGTTGCGCAGGGAAGTGCGATATCACAGGGTACTTTCCATAATTCTCTGTAATCGCTGAAAAATTCCCCCTGCTTCATAGAGGCTGCATAATCGGAAATCTTTATTCTTTCAAATTCCTTTGCCTTTTTGATGGCATCAATATCAACCCCGGCCGGGTTATAGACCATTCCGGAATCATCACTCACTGCGACAACAGTTCCACCCATCTGCCGCACCTTTTCCATGGCATAAAGAGCAACATTTCCGGCACCCGATACAACTACTCTAGATCCTTCGATAGATTTCTCATAGTCTTTGAGCAGCATCTCCATAAAGTAGACCAGTCCATATCCCGTAGCTTCTTTTCTCCCCAGGCTCCCGCCATAAGAAAGGCCTTTTCCGGTCAGTACCCCTTCACAAACATTTTTGATCCGCTTATACTGGCCGAACAAATATCCGATTTCTCTTGTGCCTGTCCCCAAATCTCCTGCAGGCACATCGGTATCTGCGCCGATATGCCTGTAGAGTTCGGTCATAAAACTCTGGCAGAACTTCATGACTTCCGTATCGGATTTGTTCTCAGGGTCAAAGTCACTTCCACCTTTTCCTGCACCAATAGGGAATCCTGTCAGGGAATTTTTAAAAATCTGTTCGAATCCTAAAAACTTTACAATACTGAGGTTTACGGAGCGATGCAGTCTGAGCCCGCCTTTATAGGGGCCAATGGCGCTGTTGAATCCCACCCTGTAGCCTTTATTGATCTGAACTTCCCCCCGGTCGTCAATCCAAGGTACCCGGAAGATGATTTGCCGCTCGGGTTCCACAATACGTTCCAGGATCTTAACCTTTCTGTATTCCGGGTGTTTTTTCAACACAGGTTCAATGGTGAGCAGTACTTCTTTCACTGCCTGATGGAATTCAGGCTCACTGGGGTTCTTCTCCACCACATCATTGATTACTTCGTGTACATAGGACATCATCGTCATCCACCTGATTTAATACATTTTTCTATGGCTTCATCCAAAATATCCATTCCGTAGTTCACTTGTTCTTCTGTCATCACCAATGGGGGCAGGAATCTTAAAACATTACTGAATATTCCTGCACTAAGGAAGAGGACACCCTTATTGTAAGCATAACCGGTAATTTGCTTAATAATTTCGGCATAAGGCTCTTTTGTCTTTTGATCCTTTACAAACTCCATACCGACCATAGCCCCCAAGCCTCTGATATCCCCAATCACAGGATACTTTTCCTTCATTTCACCAAGTCTCTTCATAAGGATGTTTCCAATCATCTCCGCCTTCTTCGCCAAGTCATCCTTATCTATCTTTTCCATCACTTTTAATGCTGCAGCACAAGCCAGTGGACTTCCGCCATAAGTACCGCCGATTTCTCCGGCTCCGGGTGCATCCATGATCTCTGCTTTTCCGACAACAGCGCTTAGCGGCACACCGGCAGCTATGGATTTGGATAAGGTCATCATATCCGGCTCGATACCAAAGTGTTCAGAAGCAAACAATTTGCCTGTTCTGGCGAAACCAGCCTGAACCTCATCCACAATAAATACAATCCCGTTTTCGTTACATATGGACTGCAGTGCTTGTAAATATTCTTTAGGTGGAACGATAAACCCGCCTTCACCCTGTACCGGTTCTGCAATCAATGCTGCAATGTAGTCACTGGACAATTCACCCTTTAATAGAGTTCTCAGCTTCTCTGCACATGCAATACCGCATTCCGGGTATTTACACCCCAATGGGCATCTGTAGCAGTAAGCGGATGGAATTTTATACGTATCAGGGCTGAAAGGACCAAAACCATTTTTGTAAGGCTTTACCTTGCTGGTTAAGGACATTGCCATGTAGGTTCTGCCGTGGAAAGACGTTTCCAGAGCTAAAATCCCCGTTTTCTTCGTATACTTTCTGGATATTTTCACGGAGTTTTCTACCGCTTCCGCTCCGCTGTTTGCCAGCATGACCTTCTTTTCAAATTTACCGGGTGTGATTTCCGCAAGCCTTTCGCTTACAGCCACATAAGGCTCATACATCGCTACATGAAAGCAGGGGTGAATATATTTCTCAGTCTGACTTTTTACAGCCTCAACTACTTCATCATCACAATGTCCTGCATTCTGCACTCCGATAGCCGCTGCGAAATCAAGAAATACATTCCCGTCTACATCCTTGATGAGTGCTCCTTTTGCCTCTTGGACGAACACTTCCGTGCCGCAGCTGATTCCCTTGGCTACGTATTTTTTCCTTTTTTCAAGAAGTTCCCGGGAACTGGGCCCGGGTAAAGTCTCCGATACGATTTGAGGCAGTTTTTGATTTATCATATTAATCCCTCCAAATGATTTAATACTCTTTCTGATTGATTTGAAATTATAAACATTTTCGATACAGCTTTTTGATTTCTTCAACGTCCGGTACTTTCGGGTTGTTGCTAATGGCATAGGTCATGGTCTTGATGCAGTTTTCCGCAAGCCACTCAATATGTTCTTCCTTAACACCCAAGCTGCCCAGTGTGAACTTCAGATCGAGTTTATCCAAGAGCTTTTTCACCGCATGAATACTGTTTGCAGCAGCAGCCTCAACGGAAAGATTGCTCGTATCTACTCCCATGGCTTTGGCGATATTGGCAAATTTGACAGGTGACGCTTGATAGGAGTATTCCATCATCACAACAAGAATCGCTGCCAGCCCTTCTCCATGCCTTACATTCAGCAGTCCGCTCACGGAATGCTCCAGCCCATGTCCCAGTGTTACTCCGGCAGAGTCTATCACCATACCTCCGAGGGTGTTGGCTAATGCCATATGGCTCCATGCTTCAATATCGTCGGGATCAGCATAGACTTTCGGAAGGTTTTCACTAATGATCTCAATGGCTTTGAGTGCCAGAACATCGGAAACAGGATTGCTCCTTTTGTTAATGTAGGCTTCAATCGCATGACATAAAGCGTCCAGCCCAGTAGCTGCAATCAGGTTTTGAGGCAGCGTCGTCATGAGCTCCGGATCGATAATGGACACCTTCGGATAGACATAGGGCGATTTTAGTGCCTTTTTGTCTTTGGTTTCCGGATTAGTCAATACCGCAAGGCTATCGCCCTCACTTCCGGTTCCGGCTGTAGTAGTAATTGCAATGATAGATAAAGCGCCATGCCCCGGCTTTCCGAATATGTAATCAGAGATATCTCCGTCATTGACTGCCAGGAATGCAATCCCTTTGGCCGCATCAATGGCGCTCCCGCCCCCAAGTCCGATTACTACTTCACAGCCATGTCTTCTTGCATAGTCAGCGCCTTCGGCTACGATGGTGGTTAATGGGTTTTCCTCGATTTGATCGAAGACATGGTATTCAATCTTTTCTTCTTCCAGATACTTTTTCACTCTGTCCAGCAATCCTGTTTTTTTCGTACTATTTCTGCCAGTGACAATCATGGCCTTCTTTCCGAAGCCGGCGGTATAGGTACCGACCAGCGATACCTTTCCGCAACCGAAAACCAATTTGGTCGGCATATAGTAATCAAAATTCATCATTTCATTGCCCCCGTTCTTTCCTTGACTTTTCTAAGAAAAAAAGCCACTCAGGGTTGGCATAAAACCATTCCCTGTGTGGCATCTTTGTCCTTAAACATCAATTCTCTTTGAGACTTCCAGGTCTTTGAGAAATTTTTATAGATTATTGTTACTCTAACACACTCAAATTTCAGAGTATATGTTCATTTTGACCAATTTGTTTGTCATTATGGATAAATACATCTAATCCAAAACTGATACCTTCCGGGCATAATCGAATATCATATACTTTTGCATCATCTTCCTTAGTTCATCTTCACTATAGGTTGCAGCACATGCTCTGCTTGGATGGAATGCCATTGCTTCCCTCAGGATCAGCGTTCCTGATACTTTTTTCGGTGTTTTTTCCGTTCTTTTGGTTGAAATCACTCTCATAAATAACCTCCTATAGTCTTTTATGCAGTAAGTTTGATAAATCTAAAATTTCTATAAAACAAAAAGACGCCGAATACCGTCGACAAATCGACAATACAGCGCCACTGCCTGTTACTTCCTTGATGAACGACCGGGTTCATCGTGTTGTTTTACTTTGTATCTTAATACTATCATAGGGATTTGCAACAGGGATATATACATTTGATACGAATTCATTTGTTCTGAATGTACAAAATACAAATAAAACTTCGTACCTCTATTGACAATGTTTTACTGTTCGATTATTATAGAACTATGAACAATATCGATTTGGTAAAAATATTTAAAGCGCTTTCGAGCGAACAAAGATTGAATATATTTAAAATGCTGTATGCGTGGTACAAGGAAAGCAACTCTACCGACGGGGAGTACTCCTGCCCGGACGGAATAGAGAAGTGTTTCACAAAAGCCTGCTGTTCCATTAACTTGTCACGCTCAACCATCTCCCACCATTTTAAGGAACTTCAAAATGCAGGGTTGATTTCCTATACCCGGAATGGCCAATGCTTTACCTGTAAAATCAATCTGGAAGCCATTGAGGCCATCCGAAACTTTTTAAAGTAATTTTTTTGGTCTATTTTGTTCGATTGTTATCGAACGATAGATGTAAAATTGAGGAAGGATTATTTTTTTCGGTCGTTTGTTCGATTGTTGTAGAATATTCTGATTCTCGAACTTGTACATAACATCTTTTATTCAAGGAGGATCCTATGTATTGGAACTTTTTGAAACTCACTGGCTTTTTTTCTGGCAGAGAAGGAAACAGACTGCTCCGTTCAGGAACCTGGGGATTGGAAAGGGAGTCCCAGCGAGTTACACCCACGGGAGATCTTGCTTTATCGGATCACCCGGCCGCTTTTGGGGATAAACTTGAAAATCCCAATGTTACTACAGATTTTTCAGAAAGTCAGTTGGAGTTGATTACCCCTCCCTTTCCTTCCATTGAGGAAACTTACGATTATCTGAAAAGGCTGCAGATTGAAGTAGAGCAGGAAATTGGAGATGAGCTGCTCTGGCCGCTCAGCATGCCGCCAAGACTTCCCGATGAAAAGGAGATTCCCATTGCAAGGTTCAACAACTCTCCAGAAGGTAGAGAGAAGGAAATATACCGAAAGGGTTTGGCTTTGCGGTATGGAAAGAAAATGCAGATGATTTCCGGCCTTCACTACAATTTTTCCTTTGATGCCGGCCTTCTGGATACCCTTTACGAAAGATTTGGGCAAGGCAAGGACAGGCGCACTTTTGTTGATGAAGTATACTTCGGGGTCGCAAGAAATTATCTCCGGTATCGCTGGCTGCTGGTCTATCTGTTCGGGTCTTCCCCATCGACCGACTCTACTTATTATCCGGTGATGGGGCAGGAATTGAAATTTGTACTGCAGTGTTGCCCTGAATGCTGCAATATCATTCATCAGTATGAGCAGTATGCAACCTCTCTTCGGGTCAGCAGGTTTGGGTATTCCGATACAGACCAGCGCAAATATAAAGTATCCTTTGACAGCTTGGGCGCTTATATTCGGGATATCCGCAAGCTAATGGCCACAACAAGCAGAAAATTTAAGAAACTTGGCATTTATCGAGAAGATCAGCAAGTCCAGCTCAACGATTATATTCTGCAGAAGGAAAGTGAATTCTACTCCACAATCCGTTTCAAGCAAGTCACTGCAAAGGGAGAAACGCAACTGGAGGCTTTGGAAAAAAGGGGCGTCAAGTATCTGGAAGTCCGGATTCTGGACCTGAATCCCTTTGAGAAAGTAGGAATCAGCCTCAATCAAATGTACTTTTTACATGTGTTTTTGCTGTTCTGTTTATTCAAAGAAAGTCCATTTTTCTCGGATATCGAGTTGGACGAAATGAATAGCAATCACCACTTGGTAGCTTTATCCGGTAGAAAACCGGGATTAGTACTCAAGCACCCTTCTGGACAAATCCTAATGAAAGAATGGGCAGGGAGAATTTTTAAAGAATTGCAAACTACCGCCCGCTTACTGGATCTAGGAACAGGCTCGAACCTCTATGAGGCTTGTATTGACAAAGAACATGAAAAAGTATTGAATCCTGCTTTGCTCCCCTCTGCGCAGATCCAAGAGGAAATGTGTTCAAATGATGAAAGTTTTATCGACTTCGGTATCCGAACAGCTGTAGCGCATAAACAATCGGAACTGGTTCATGCACTATGCTAGGGTTCCTCAATGATCTTATGGAGGTTATTGATTTTACCGCGGAATGAATCCCACGGCTATTTAAAACCAAGTCGATTGAAACCGACTAAAAACGAAATCCAAGATATTTAAGAACCTTTTCCCTCAAAGACTTTTATTAGTCCTCTTTAGAGGACTTGAAGTTTTAGGAGCCGTGGGTTTTAACCCGCGGTGACCCAAAATCGATGTAAATTCAGTCCCGCAACCCTGGGAGAATATGGCTTCTGATATCGGAGAGAGGCCGGGAGTGAGGGTTAGTATTTTTTATAAATTTTGGAGGTTATAAAAATGATTCTTAAAGGTTATGAAAGACTGGAGCTTTCCACCCAAGCCCTTATCAGCGAAGCATTCAATAGAAATATTGAGGTCAACATTCTGGATTGGGATGATAATTTTATTCGTTTGAAGAAAGGCAACAAGACTGAGTATGTAAAACAGGCAACGAGGACCTCCGCAGATACATACATTGCCCCACTGATTATGGAAAACAAAGAAGTAACAAAAATTGTTCTTAGAGAGAATGGAATCAATGTTCCGCAGGGAATCACTGTTCAATCCGTCTCGGATGCCACAAAAGACTTTAACAGGTTCTTTGGTAAGAACATCGTCGTAAAACCTAAGTCCACCAATTTCGGGAAGGGCGTCATCATACTAAAAGACGTTCAATCCCAGGAAAGCTACGAGAACGCAGTAGACCACGCACTGCATTATGATACCTCAGTTTTGATTGAAGAGTTTATACCAGGCAAGGAATACAGATTCCTAGTGATCGGTGATGAGGTTGCAGCCATACTTCACAGAGTTCCAGCCAATGTAATAGGAGATGGAATTCATACCATTGAGGAACTGGTAGCTGAGAAAAATAAAGACCCGCTGAGAGGCAAAGGATATGTCACACCTTTAGAAAAGATCATTCTTGGAGATGTTGAAAAAGACTATCTTCAGATTCATGGCAAAACCATACACTATATTCCGCAATCCGGAGAAACCGTCTATTTAAGAGAGAATTCCAATATCAGTACCGGCGGCGATAGTATTGATTTTACGGATGATATTCTGGATGAATATAAGGGGATTGCAGTACAGGCAGCGAAAGCTGCAGGTGCGAAAATCTGCGGTGCTGATATCATCATACAGGATATTAAAGCTATCCCAAATGATCAGAACCACAGTATCATTGAACTCAATTTCAACCCGGCACTGCACATCCACGACTTCCCTTACCAGGGTCAAAACAGGCAGGTAGAAAAAAAGGTGCTGGATCTATTGGGCTTTACATCATAGGAGGCAGTCATGCTAAGTATACAAAATCTATCTAAAACCTATTCAAGGGGTAAAAAGGAAGCCTTAAAAAATGTTGATTTGACTATTAAGCAAGGAGAATTCACAGCGCTTTTAGGGCAGAATGGTGCGGGTAAAAGTACGTTGATCAATATTTTAGCCGGCAACGTCAAGAAAAGCAGCGGCAAGGTTCTCATCGGAGGTTTTGATCTTGATCACTATGAACTTGAAACGAAAAGAGTGATCGGAATCGTTCCGCAGGAAATCGCCTTTGATTATGTTTTCACCGTAGGTGAAGTCCTGGCTAAGCAGTCAGGCTATTTCGGCATAAAAAACAATGACGGTTATATTGATGAGTTGCTTGAAGCTTTGTCCCTTAAGGATAAAAAGAACACCAATGTCAGAGACCTTTCCGGCGGGATGAAACGAAGGCTGTTAATCG